>NZ_JBHTSF010000082.1:0-41382 GCF_042795295.1 Streptomyces sp. NPDC056486 | reverse complement strand
GAGCTCACGGTGGCGTTCCCTTACGGGGATCTGGCCGCCACGGAGGAGCTGCTCAGCCGGTACCAGGGCGAGGTCGCCTGCCTGATCCTCGAACCGGCCACCACTCACACCGAGCCGCCGCCCGGCTATCTCACCGGGCTGCGCGATCTCGCCGACCGGCACGGCTGCGTTCTGATCTTCGACGAGATGATCACGGGCCTCCGCTGGTCCGAGGCGGGCGCCCAGGGCCTGTACGGCGTCGTCCCCGACCTCTCCACGTTCGGCAAGGCGCTGGGCAACGGGTTCGCCGTCTCCGCGCTTGCCGGGCGCCGCGACCTGATGGAGTGGGGCGGTCTTCGTCACTCCGGCGACCGGGTGTTCCTGCTGTCCACGACACACGGTGCGGAGACACACTCCCTGGCGGCAGCGATGGCCGTGCAGACCACCTACGTAGAGGAGGGCATCACCGCGCGGCTGCACGCCATCGGCGAGCGGCTGGCCGCCGGTGTCCGCGAGGCCGCGGCCGGCATGGGCGTCGGTGACCACATCGTCGTCCGGGGCCGGGCCAGCAACCTGGTCTTCGCCACCCTCGACGAGAACCGGCAGCCGTCGCAGCAGTACCGCACCCTGTTCCTGCGCCAACTCCTCGCGGGCGGGGTGCTCGCCCCGTCCTTCGTGGTGAGCAGCGCGCTCGACGACGCCGACATCGACCACACCGTCGACGTGGTGGCACAGGCATGTGCGGTGTACCGAAAGGCACTTGACGCAGCCGACCCCACCCCTTGGCTGGCCGGGCGACCGGTGAAGCCCGTGTTCCGGCGCTTGGCGTGAAGCGACCTGACGTGACCTGACCTGACGTGACGTGATGTCAGCGGCGCTCTCGCTGACCCACGTCGGCCGACCGGTCGGCCAGCCGTTCAGCCGTCCGGTCGACCAGCCACCCTGTCGCCGGTACCACCGCAAGGGCGGTGCACCAGCCGCCGAGGACGTCGGTCGCGTAGTGCGCGCTCAAGGCGACCTGCGCCCAGCCCATGGCGGCGCCGGCAACCAGCGCCGCGGCGAGCACGAGTAGCGTGCCGGCCGTCCTGCCGAGGCCGAGCCCGCCGGTCGCGAGCAGCGCCACCGTGAGGGCGAGCGCGGTGAGGAAGGCGGTGTGCCCGCTCGGGTAGGACAGGTTGTCGGCGCCGTGGATCGTGCGTCCCACCAGGGACTTGAGCAGCGTTGCCGTCACCACGGCGATACCGACCCCGGCGAGAACGAACACCGCCGCGCGAGGTCGCCGAAGCAGCAGGCAGACCGTCACGGCGACCACGATCAGCGCCGCCGCCCCGGCGGGCTCCCCCAGGAAGTCCGTGGCCAGAGCGACACGCCGCCACGGCGGCCGCACACTGTCCGCCGTCGGATCGACGATCCAGCTGTCCACCGTGCCGGGCCGGCTGTGGCCGGCGTACATGACGCCGAGCACGACGACCATCAGCGTGGCGAGGACCGCGATAAGGCCGAGCCACGCGCGCGGCGCCGGGGGCAGCACCGGGGGCTCCGGCCGGCGGGTCACACGCCACCGCCCGGGCCGATGAGCTCGTGCGCCAACTTCCGCGCACCATCGCGGACCATCCGGCAGATGCGATGCACCTACCCCTCCCGTCAGAGCCGTTGACGCCATGTCACCCGCCGCTACCGCGGCCTGACCAAGGGCATCGGAAACGGTCTCTGCTCGCCACCCTAGCAATGAGCGCTTCCCGACCGGCGCGCCAAAGTGCCTAGCGGACCACAAGAGGCGGCAGGAAGCGGGGAGTTCGGTCCTCGACGGCCTGCGCCGCGTCGAGGATGCGCTCCTCCGCGTACCGCCCGCCGATGAGCTGGACGCTGACCGGCAGGCCCTGACTCAGCGACGACGGCACGGTGACGGCAGGGAAGCCCAGGACGGGCACGGCCGTCATCGGCCACATGGCGGCGACGAGTTCGGCGGCGCGCTCGGGGCCGGCGATGTCCGCGTCCTGCTCGAACGCCGGCTCAGCGCAGACGGGGGTGAGCAGGATCCGGTCGTTGCCCAGGAGTTGCTGCAGCTCGGTGATGAGGGAGGCGCGGCGCGCCCAGCCCTTGATGTACGCGTCGAGGGACGGACGCTCGCCCCAGATCGCCCCCGCGGCGGCGAAGGAGTACTGCAGCGACGTACGGATGTCGTCGTCTCCGACCTCGTTCACCAGCGGGAGCATCGGGCGGAAGTCCTCGTAGACCAGCAGCGCCCAGATGCGTGCGGCCTCGGCGAGCAGCGGCAGGTCGTCGAGTTCCTCGACCTCGTGCCCGGCGTCGACGAGCCGGGCGACGGCGTCGGTGACGGCCTGGTCGACGCCCTCGTGGTTCTTGACGGTGCCGATGCCGCGGACCACCGAGACCTTGGCCTTCACGCCGTCCGGGAACCGGGCGGGCGCGGTCGGGATGCCGTACGGGTCGCGCAGATCAGGGGTGGTCATGACGGTGAGCGCGAGGCGGGCGTCGGCCACTGTCCTGGCCAACGGCCCCTCGACGGCGCACGCCTGCACCGTGGGAGGGAAGTCGATCTGCTTCTTGCCCGCGGGGGTGTCGGCGTAGGCGGGCGGCATCCAGCCGGAGACTCGGCCGACCGTGGGGCGGATGCCGACCACGCCACAGCAGGCGGCCGGATAGCGGATCGAACCGCCGATGTCGTTGCCCTGCGCGATCGGCGTCATGCCCGCGGCGAGACTGCTGGACGCGCCGCCGCTGGAGCCACCGGGGGTGCGGGCGGGGTCCCAGGGGTTCAGGGTGCGGCCGTGCAGGCCGTTGGTGGAGAACCAACGGTAGGAGAAGGCGGGGGCGTTGCTCCGGCCGAGCAGGACGGCGCCTGCCTCCCGCAGGGCCGTGACGCAGGCCGCGTCCTCTTGTGCCGGATGCCGTGCGAGGGCCGCCACGCCGTGGCTCGTGGCAAAGCCCCGCTGATCTGTATTGATCTTGGTGGACACCGGTACGCCGTGCAGCGGGCCGAGTTCGACGCCCGCAGCGACGGCCCGGTCGGCGCGGCGCGCATCGGCGAGCGCATTGTCGGGGCGGATGTCGACCAGCGCCCCGAGCCATGGGTTGGTCTCTTCGATGCGCGCCAGACAAGCCTGCACGACCTCTACGGAGGAGACCTCGCGCCTGCGGATGGCATCGGCCAGGTCGGTGGCGCTGCGCTGCCACAGCTCGGCAGCCGGATTCCGGGTTTCCATGATCGCCTCTCGCCTCTGACGAACCTCTGAAGAACCTCTGAAGAAGGGGGTGCCCGCACGGCGCCCGCACCCGGGAGACTCGGGAGATAGCCCGGTCGTGCGTTCAGCGCGGCGGGGGACCGCTCCACGCAGAAATCAAACATCGTCATACAACGACGTTTTATTGAAGCCCAGACTCATGTTCCCCACCCGGCTTGTCAAGACCTGATCCGCGACCTCGACGGCTCTGCTTTCCGTCGACGCCCTCGCGTGCCCCACCCTGGAGCAGATCGACCGCCGCAAGGACGGCCCGCGTCCCCCGCTCGTCCGACCACCCCTCGGGGTCCTCCAGCGTGGACAGCCAGTACCCACGGAACAGCAGATGCAAGATGTCCGCCGCCAACTCCGGGGCGGGCGTGCCCGCGGCGACGGTCACCTCCTCCAACTCGTCACGCTGGGCGCGCGCCACCGTCCTGACCCGATCGACCTCGCGCCCGGCGCCCGACCCGGCCCCGACGATCTCCATCAGGAGCCTGCGCATCACCTCGTCGTCATCCGCGGTGGTGCACATCCACCGCGCGAACGCCGCGAGGCGCTCGGCCCCTTGAGTGCCTTCAAGAGCCTCCTCCGTCTCGCGTCCCCACTCCTCCTCCGCGTGCCGCATGGCGTTGACCATCAGATCGGAGCGGCTCGGAACGTAATTGGTGACCATGGCCGTCGAGCCGCCGAGCTGCTCGGCGACGGCGCGGATGGTCACGGCGCGCACCCCCCGCTCACGGGCCACCCGGATGGTGGCGGCGGCGATCTCGTCGAGCCGCTGGGCTGTGTCTACCTCGATCGGCATGTCATCGACCTCAAATCGACCTCGATACGGAGTGTTGACGCGGTGGAGAACTGCTGCAATGTTGTCATACAACGCCGTTACACAACGTCGTTGTATCTCATGTGGCTGGAGACGCTCCCATGCCTTTCTCCTTCGAGCGGATCGGCGCGGCGCCCCTCGCCGAGAACGCCCGGCAGTACTTGGTCCGCATGCGCGACGGCGTGCGCCTCGCCACCGACGTCTACCTCCCCGCGGCCCGGCAGGACGACCTCCCCGCGGCCCGGCAGAGCGGCGACGCGGCGTACCCGGCGGTGCTCGTGCGCCTGCCGTACGACAAGAACAGTCGCTACGTGTACTTCGACCGGATCGCGCGCCTGTTCACCGACCGCGGCTACGCGGTGGTGGTGCAGGACGTGCGCGGCAAGTTCCGCTCGGGCGGCAGCACGGTGCCCTTCCTGCGGGAGTCGCAGGACGGCTACGGAGCCATCGACTGGATCATCCACCAGGACTGGTCGGACGGCCGCGTGGGAATGTTCGGCGACTCCTATTACGGGTTCACCCAGTGGGCCGCCGTCGCCGCCCAGCACCCGGCCCTGCGAGCGATCGTGCCCCGGATGACCACGGCGGACTTCAACACGATCTGGCAGCCCGAGGGGCAGAGCGCGCCGGTGTGGCTCGAGGGCATCGAGTACTTCGCCCACCACTGGGTGGACAACGACTCCTACGAGTACCGGATCGACCGCTCCGGACGCCCCGTCATCGATCAGTATGAAGAGGCGTTCCGCGCCATCGGCGCCCGCTCCTTCTGGTTCGATCTCCTTGCGCCCCGGCATGCCGGTCTGTCGACGCAGCCCGGTCTGCATCCCTTCGACGCACGGCCGGTGCCGGTGCTGCACTGCGTGGGGTGGTTCGACAACATCGTCGCGGCGCACATGCGCGACTACGTGGAACTGGCCTCGCGGCCCGGCTGGGACGCCGTCCAGTACCTCTGGGCCGGCGCGGTCGACCACGAGAACTACCGCCTCGCGCAGGCGCCGGTCCGCGACGAGGACGACCACAACACCAATGAGGACGCCCTCGCCCGGATGCTGCCCGACTACGCGCATCCGGCCATCGACTTCTTCGACGTATTCCTCAAGGGCATCCGTCCGGTGTCCTCGCTGCCCAAGGTGAGATGGGAGCTCGGCCATGCCGACTGGCGCACCTCCAGTACCTGGCCGCCGCCCCACAGCACCGAACGGACTTTCTGGCTCACGGACTTGTCCCGTGCGACAGGACCGCTGCCGGGCGCCTCGCTGGCCGACGCGCCCGTCGGGGACGAGCAGGACACGCAGTGGGCGCACGATCCGGACGCCCCTGTGCCTTCGCTGATCGAGGACTCGTTCGCCTATCTGCACGGCTACCCGGACCTCGCGCCGGTCGCCGCCCGTGACGACGTACTCGCGTTCTCCACTCCCGTGGTCACCGAGCCCCTGGATCTGGCAGGGCCGATCGGCGTGGACCTCCATGTCACCAGCACCGCACCGGAGTTCGACGTCTTCGCCAAGGTCGTCGACCTCCACCCGGACGGGCGGGCGCATCAGATCACGCGGGGCCAGGTTTCGGTGCGCGCTGCCGAGGCGGCCGACGAGATCCATCTCGATCTCGGGCACACCGGCTACCGGCTGCGTACCGGGCACCGCCTCGCGCTGATCCTGGCCGGCAGCGACCATCCCCTGTTCCTGCCCGCTCCCGGAACCGGCGAGAACCCCTGGACGGCGCTCACCACGAAACCCAGCACCCAGACCCTGCACACCGGCGGCACCTGCCCGTCCCGGCTGACCGTCACCCTCGCGCCCGCGACCACGACCTCGCCCTCGCCCGGCGTCTGAACCACCCCGCGTCGTCCCCGCACGCCGACGCACCACCACCCCCACACCCGGCTGAAAGAACGCTTCCCCCAGAACACTTCCGCAGCGATCCGACTCCCCGAGGGGCTCCTCATGAAGGCTCCCAGAATCACCGCCCCGGTCGCCGGCGCCCTGTGCGTCCTGCTCACCGCGACCGCCTGTACGCCGGGCACCTCCGCCGATCCGGCGCCGGTCCCCAAGAAGCTCACCATGACCACGCCCGCCGCGGCGGGCACCCTCGACGACGTCACATGGAACCTGCCCATGGGCGAGCCGAGAACGCTGGATTCGGCGAAGGTCGCCGACTATTCGCCGAGCACCGTCAAGGCCAACCTCTGTGACTCCCTGCTGCGCCTGAAGCCCGACTACTCCACCGCCCCCGGCCTCGCCTCCTCCTGGAAGCGGCCCGACGACACCACCCTGGTCCTCAGCCTCCGCAAGGGCGTGAAGTTCTGGAACGGGCACCCCATGACCGCGGACGACGTCGTCACCAGCCTGCGGCGGCAGGGGGATCCCGCGACGCAGAGCGTCAACGCGAATCTCCTCACCCACGTGAAGTCGATCGCCGCGACGGGCGCGCACCAGGTGACCGTCCGGTTCAAGACCCCCGACGAGATGTTCCTGAAGGGACTCGCGACCAGCTTCGGCACGGTCAACGAAGCCGCCTACATGAAGAAGGCCGGACGCGCCTACGGGAGCACCAAGGGCGGACTGATGTGCACCGGGCCGTTCGAGCTGACGTCCTGGAAGTCCGGCGAGTCCATCACCGCCACCCGCAACGCGGACTACTGGGACGCCTCCCTCCGGCCCAAGATCAAGAAGCTGACGTTCAAGTTCATCACCGACGGTTCCACGCTCACCAGCGCCCTGCTGTCCGGTGAGGTCGACGGCAGTTACGAGATCAGTTCGGCCGGCGCCCGCGCCCTCAAGTCGTCCGACGTGGGCACTCTTTACCACGGCCCTTCGGCGCAGACGAACTTCATCGCCGCGATCGGCCCCGGCTCACCGCTGGCGGACCACAAGATCGCCGAGGCGCTCTCACTCGTCCTCGACCGGGACGATCTGATCAAGAACGTGTACGCAGGCGCGGCGCAGAAACTCAAGACCTTCATCCCGTCCCTCGTGTGGCAGCACGGCGAGGCGGCCGACCTCTACGCCAAGGGCCACGACGCGCTGCCCGCCGTTCCCGAGGTCGACGTGGACAAGGCCAAGAAGCTGGTGGGCCAGGCCCGCACCGAGAAGCGCACGTTGACGGTCGCCATGGCCGCGGGAGACCAGCAGTCGCAGCAGACCCTCACCTTCCTCCAGGCGGGGGCCAAGCGGATCGGCATCAAGATCGTCATCAAGCAGCTGCAGCCGACGCAGATGTCGGGTCTCTTCTTCGACGCCTCGCTCCGCAAGGGCCTGGACGCGACCATGGTCCTCGGTTACGTGGAGATCCCCGACCCGATCTCTTACGCGCAGCTCCTCACGGATCCCAAGTCGCTGTTCAACTGGACAAACTACCGTAATGGCAAGGTCACTTCACTGCTCGGGCAGGCGCAGGCCTCCATGTCGCCGGAGAAGTCGGCCAAGCTCTTCACTCAGGCCCAGAAGCGCTACAGCACCGATCTGCCCGTGGTGCCCATGGCCTCTCCGAACGAGCGCCTCTTCCTCAACAAGCGTCTCAGCGGGGCCCCTTCGTCCTTCGCCTACATCAATATGCCGTGGGCGGCCCACCTCGGCGGCACCGGCAAGGGCACCTCGTGATCGGCCGCTTCGTCGCACGCCGGGCGGCGGCCCTGGTGGTGACGCTGCTGATCGCGAGCATCGCCATCTACGGCGCGCTGTTCCTGTCCCCCGGCGACCCGGCGACCCTCCTTGCCGGCGGGGGCAAAGAGCCAAGTCCCGGTCTCCTGAAGGAGGTTCACCGCCAGTACCACCTGGACGATCCGTTCCTGGAGAGCTACTGGCGCTGGCTGACGGGCATGCTGCGGGGCGACGCGGGACAGTCCCTCAGCTACCAGGACTCCGTCACCCGCTTGTTGGGCGCCCGGGTCGGCAACACCCTTCTCCTGATCGGATACGCCGCCGCCCTCATCGTCGCCTTCGGCGTCGCCCTCGGTGCCCTGGCCGCCCTGCGCGGCAAGTGGGTCGACACGGTGGTGACGGTGCTCTCCACGACCCTCATGGCGGTGCCCGTCTTCGTCATGGCGGTCCTGCTGACGTGGGGCTTCGCCGTGCGCCTCGGCTGGTTCCCGGCCTACGGGTCAGGGGCGGGCCTCGCCGACCGCCTGGAGCACCTCACGCTGCCCGCCCTGGCACTGGCCGCCTCGTGGCTCGCCTACGTCGCCCAGGTGTCCCGCGCGGCGATCCGCGCCGAACTGGTCTCCGAGCATGTGCAGACCGCCCGCAGCCGGGGCATCAAGGAGCGCTTCATCGTCCGCAAGCACATCCTGCGCAATGCCTCCGCGCCGATCGTCTCCGTCTCGGGTGTGGCCGTGGCCGGTCTGATCGCCGGGTCGTCGATCGTGGAGCAGGCCTTCGGTCTCAACGGCATGGGGGCGCTCCTCATCCAGAGCGCCGCCAAGCAGGACCTGGCCGTGGTGCAGGCACTCGCACTGCTCACGGTGGTGGCGTTCGCCCTGATCAACACCGTCGTCGACGTGCTGAGCGCGGCGCTCGACCATCGCGTCCCGCTGGGAGGAAGCCGGTGAGCACCTATCAGCTGGCCTCCGCGGCAGGCGGGCGGCTCCCGCTCGGCCGTGTCCGCGCCCTCGCACGCGGCCAGGCGGTACCGATCCTCGCCGGAGCTGTCGTGGCTCTGGTGGTCCTCGCCGCGGTGTTCGCCCCGCTGCTCGCTCCGTACGATCCCAATGCCGTTGATCCGCTGGCCGTTTCGCAGGGCAGCTCGGCGGCGCACTGGCTCGGCACCGACGACACGGGGCGCGACATCCTGTCCCGCCTCCTGTACGGGGCACGACCCAGTCTGCTCGCGCCGGCCCTCATCACCCTGACGGCGGGCGTGGTCGGCACGGCGCTCGCGGTCTCGGCGGCCTGGCTCGGCGGCTGGTACGACCGGGTCGTCTCCGGGTTCCTCGACCTCGTCTTCGGCTTCCCCGGGCTCGTCCTTGCCGTCGTCGGCGCGGCGGTCTTCGGGGCGGGTCTGGACATCGCCGTCGCCACCCTCTCCCTCGCCTATCTGCCGTACATCGCCCGCATCCTGCGCGGTGCGGCCCTGCGCGAGCGCTCACTGCCGTACATCTCCGCGCTCGGCATGCTCGGCCTCTCCGGCCGGAGGATCTGTCTGCGGCACCTTCTGCCGAATCTGCTGCCGCTCATCCTCGTACAGGCGACCACCTCGTTCGGCTACACGATGCTCGACGTGGCGGCGTTCTCCTTCATCGGGCTGGGCACCCAACCACCCACCGCCGAATGGGGGTTGATGGTGGCGAACGGCGCGCCCGGCATCATCGGCGGACAGCCCGGACAGTCGCTGTACGCCGGTCTGGTCATCGTCGTCTTCGTGATCGCCTGCAATCTGCTCGGCGGAGCCCTGTCCCGTCGGCTGCTCGGGGAGGACCGATGAACGGCATGGAGACTCCTGCGACTCCCCTGCTGGAGTTCGACGGCCTGCACGTCACCCTGCCCGTCCGGGGCGAACACCGTACGGTCGTCCACCGTGTGGATCTCACCGTCCCGACGGGCACCGCCGTGGGCCTGGTGGGCGAGTCCGGCTCGGGCAAGTCACTCACCGCCCGTTCCGTGCTGCGGCTGCTTCCTCCCGGTGCCCGTGTCAGCGGGGACGTCCGTTTCGAGGGCGCCTCGATCGCCGCCATGGATCAGGGCGCGCTGCGCACGCTGCGCAGCCACGAGGTGGCGATGGTCTTCCAGGATCCGCGGGCGCACATCAATCCGCTGCGCACCATCGGCGACTTCCTCACCGAGGGTCTGATCACCACGCGCGGGGAGCGTCGCGTCGTCGCCGCGGCCAAGGCCACGGACCTGCTCCGCGAGGTGGGAATCGCCGACGCCACGCGGCGGCTGCGGCAACGCCCCGCCGAGCTGTCCGGCGGGTTGCTGCAACGCGTGATGATCGCGGCGGCCCTGATCACGGAGCCCCGGTTGCTGCTCGCGGACGAGCCGACCACCGCACTGGACGTCACCACGCAGGCCGAGGTCATGGCCATCATCGACGAGGCGCGGGTCCAGCGGGGGCTCGCGATGCTGTTCATCACCCACGACCTGGCGCTGGCCTCGGCCGTCTGCGACAGCATCGCGGTCATGTACGCGGGTTCTGTGGTCGAGCAGCTGCCTGCCTCGCGCCTCCACGAAGGGTCCTGCCACCCGTACACCCGGGCCCTTCTGGCCTCCCGGCCCGACCCGGGGGCGGGCGCCCGGGCGTTGCGGGCGATCGACGGGAGGCCCCTGTCGGCGTTCGAGGCCGGTCCCGGCTGTGCGTTCGCGCCCCGCTGCCCGGCGGCCCAGGACGTCTGCTCGACCGAGCTTCCGCTGCCGGAGCCGACCGGTGACGGCCGTACCGCCTGCCACTTCCCCCGCCTCGCGCACGACGGAGCGCCCGGCACGGACAGGAGAGTGCCTCATGTCTGACACCGACATGTCTGACACCACCACGTCTGACACCAGCGCCCCGACACCGGTCCTGGAGGCGGTCGGCCTGCGCAAGACGTTCGGGGACTTCGTCGCGGTCGACGGCGTCGACCTGTCACTCGCCGCCGGTGCCTCACTGGCCGTGGTCGGCGAGTCCGGGTCGGGCAAGACCACCACCGCCCGCATGGTCGCGGGCCTCGAAGTGCCGACCGCCGGCGCCGTCCGGTGGAACGGCCGGTCCCTGCCGGGGCACCGGGCCCGCACCGCCGTGCGCAGGAGCTTCGCCCAGGACGTTCAAATGGTCTTCCAGGACCCCTACGCCTCCCTGGACCGCCGTCAACGCGTCGACGACAGCATCAGCGAAGTCCTTTCGCACCACACCGACTTGCGCGGCAGTGCGCTGACCCGGCGGGCCGCCGAACTCCTCGACCAGGTGGGGCTCGGCACACGGCAGGCGCGCTCGCTGCCGCGCGCGCTGTCGGGCGGCCAGCGCCAACGCGTCGCCATCGCCCGCGCGGTGGCCGTCCGCCCCCGCGTCCTGGTGCTCGACGAGGCGGTCGCCGCCCTGGACGTGTCCGTACAGGCCCAGATCGTCACCCTCCTGCGGGAACTGCGCGAACAGTCCGGCATCGCCTACCTGTTCATCACCCATGACCTCGGCATCGTCCAGCACATCTGCGAGGACATCGTGGTGATGCACCGCGGCCGGGTCGTCGAACGGGGCCGCACGGTCTCCGTACTCGAACGGCCCGAGGCCCCGTACACCCGCAAGCTGATCGGCTCGGTGCCCCGCCGGGGCTGGACCCCGAAACGCGCCGACACCACCCCCTGAGTTCCCGCCGATGCCTCGGACCACCACCATCCGCCGCTCAATGGAGTCACGCCATGTCCTTCTCCCCCGCCCTGACCTACGCGTTCGAGATCCGCGCCCACCTCACCAAGTCCTTGCACGTCGGCCACGGCGACGGAGAGGTCACCGAATTCACCCCGATCGTCGGCGGCACGGTGGAGGGCCCCTTGCTGAGCGGGAAGGTCCTGGCGGGCGGAGGCGACTGGAGCAGTACGCGCGGCGAGGTCTGTCAGCTCGACGCGCGCTACCTGATCCGGGCCGATGACGGCGCCGTCATCGACATCGTGAACCGCGGCTACTACCACCCAGCGCCCCACAGTCCCGAACAGCACGACGGCGACCTGCAAGTCAGCCACGCAGGCCACTACTATCGCACCGCCCCCGTCTTCCGCACCGACGCACCCGCTCACCGCTGGCTCGCCGAGACGGTCTTCGTCGGCCTGGCCCGCCCCGAGGGCGCGGACGAGGACACGGCCGTCATCCGCATGTACGCACTCAAGTAGCCGAGGCCACGCGCATTCGAGCGCACTCCATCCGGCACAATTCCCGCATGGAGATTGCCGAGCACATCGAAGTCCTGGACGCCGAAGGCCAGTTGCTGGCCCGGGCCGCCGAGGTGGCCGGGACGGGTGCCAAGGTGGTCACCTGTCCCGACTGGACCGTCCGCGATCTGCTGCGGCACACGGGGGCGGTGCATGTGTGGGCCGCGGCGTTCGTCGCCGAGGCGCACACCTCGCCGCGGCCGGTGGGCGACGCGCCGGACCTGGACGGCGCCGCGTTGATCGACTGGTACCGGCAGGCACACGGCGACCTGGTCGCCACGCTGCGTGCCGCCGCGCCGGACGTGCAGTGCTGGGCGTTCCTGCCCGCGCCGTCCCCGCTCGCGTTCTGGGCGCGGCGGCAGGCGAACGAGACGGCGATCCACCGCGTGGACGCCGAGTCCGCGCGCGGGGGTGCGCCGTCCCCGGTCGGTACGGAGTTCGCGGCGGACGGGATCGACGAGCTGCTGCGCGGGTTCCACGCGCGCTCGCGCAGCAGGGTGCGTACGCAGGAGCCGCGGGTTCTGCGCGTGCGGGCGACCGACGCGGACGCCGTGTGGACCGTACGCCTCTCGCAGGAGCCGCCTGCCACACGGCGGGGCGACGAGGGCGACGAGGGGCGGGCCGACTGCGATCTTTCGGGTCCCGCGGAGCACCTCTACCTCGCGCTGTGGAACCGCGGACCGTTCCCACAGGTCACCGGCGACACCACGCTGAGTGCGCTGTGGAGCGAGACGTCAGGCGTGTGAGGGCGGCCGGGCGCGTGAGGGCGGCCGGGCGCGTGGAGCAGTCTGCTACTCGGAGCCGGTCCCCACGAGCATCCGCTCAAGGACCGCGCGCTGGAGCGGCCGCACCTGCGCGTGCAGTCGGCGTCCCTTGTCGGTGAGCACGACCCGCACCCCGCGCCGGTCCTCGCTGCACATCGCGCGCTCCACCAGACCGTCCTTCTCAAGGCGGCCGATGAGACGGGACAGCGCGCTCTGGCTCAGATGAACCCGGCCCGCGATGTCCTGCACGCGGTAGGCGCAGTCACCGTCCGCCGCGGCACCCTCGGACAGCACGTCGAGGACTTCGAAGTCGCTCGCCCCGAGCCCGTGTTCGCGCAGGGCGTTGTCGAGTTCGCACAGGGTGCGCGCGTGCACCGCGAGGATGTCGCGCCATTGATCCACGAGCCCTTGCTCGGCCTTTTTCGCCGCCATGACATGGCACGGTAGCAGAGAATGCCCTGTTTATTGCATCGACATTAAATGCATTTGCATTAAATGCATGCACATTCACCGTCGGTACGCCACCGGCCGAGCCGACGCGTCAGCCCAGCCAGCCGGGGCGTACCAGGCCCGACTCGTAGGCCAGGACGACCAGTTGGGCGCGGTCGCGGGCGCCCAGTTTCACCATGGTCCGGCTGACGTGCGTCTTCGCCGTCAGCGGACTGACGAACAGGCGGCGGGCGATCTCCTCGTTCGACAGGCCGATGCCGACGAGCGCCATCACCTCCCGCTCCCGCTCGGTGAGCTCCCCCAGCGTGTCGGCGTCCGCGGGCTCCTTGGAGCGGGCAGCGAACTCGGCGATGAGGCGGCGCGTCACGCCGGGCGAGAGCAACGCGTCGCCGTCGACGACCGCGCGGACGGCCCGCAGCAGTTCCTCGGGCTCGGTGTCCTTGACGAGGAAGCCCGAAGCCCCGGACCGGATCGCCTCGAAGACATATTCGTCCATCTCGAAGGTGGTCAGCATGACCACCTTGACGTCGCCGAGGTCAGGCTGGTCGGTGATCCTGCGGGTCGCGGCGAGCCCGTCGAGCAGCGGCATGCGGATGTCCATCAGGACGACGTCGGGGCGCAGTTCGCGCACCATGCGCACCGCCTCCTCGCCGTCCGCCGCCTCGCCCGCGACCTCGATGTCCCGCTGGGCGCCGAGCAGCGCCTTGAAACCGGCCCTCACCAACGACTGGTCGTCGGCGAGCAGTACGCGGATCACTGGTCCTCCTGAGATGCCGTGCGGGTGGGCAGTACCGCGGTGACCCTGAATCCCCCGTCCGGGCGCGAGCCCGCCTCGATCGTGCCATTCAGGGCGGCGGCGCGCTCCCGCATCCCGGCAAGACCGTTGCCGCTGCCGCCCGCGTCGGCGCCGGTGGCAGGGCCGTCGTCGTCCACGCGCAGCGTGAGCGCCGCGGCCTCGTACCGCACGAGCACGCGCGCGTGGCGCGATCCGGAGTGCCGTACGACGTTGGTCAGGGCCTCCTGGACGATGCGGAAAGCGGCGAGGTCCACGCCGGGCGCGAGCTTCTTGCACCTGCCCCGGGTGTCGACGTCGACGGTGAGTCCCGTACTCGCGGCCTGCTGCACGAGCTCGGGCAGCCGGTCGAGTCCGGGGGCCGGGGCGCGGGGCGCGTCACCGGGCGTACGGAGGGTGTCCAGGACCTGGCGGACCTCCCCCAGCGCCTCCTTGCTCGCGGCCTTGATGGTGGTCAGCGCCGTACGGGCCTGCTCGGGGTCGGAGTCGAGCAGCGCGAGGCCGACGCCCGCCTGGACGTTGATGACGGAGATGCTGTGCGCGAGGACGTCGTGGAGCTCGCGCGCCATGCGCAGGCGCTCCTCGTCGGCCCGCCGTTTGGCGGCCTGCTCGCGCTCCGCACGCTCCTTCATCCACTGCTCACGCTTTACGCGCGCCAGTTCGGACACGGCGATGATGGCGACGACCCAGACGGCGACGATGATTTCCTCGCCCCAGGTCCTGGGCGCGTCGCCGTCCGGCGGCAGCCACCGGTAGAGCCAGTGCGCGACCAGCAGATGCCCCGCCCACAGCATCGCGACGGCACCCCACGCCGCGCGCCGATACCCCGCGACGACCGCGGCGAAGCAGCCGATGGCGACGGTGATCAGGACCGGGCCGTACGCGTACCCGGCCCCTAGATAGAGCAGCGCGGTCCCGGCCGTGAAGTACGCGACGGTGATCGGGAAGCGGTGGCGCAGCAGGAGCGAGGCCGTGCCCGCGAGCAGGAGCAGCCGGCCCGGGATGTCCAGGTCCACCCGGTCGAGCTGGCTGTGGGCCGCGTACTTCGAGCCGATCTGCACGAACAAGGTGATCGCGAGCGTCGTCAGCCAGGGCAGCCTTCTGATGTCCGCCACGTCGTCCTGTCTGTTCCACCAGGGCGGCCCGTGCCGCCAGGCCGGCGGTCCGCCCCAGGGCAGGGACGGACCGCCGCGCCCGTGTTCGCGCTGCTCATCCATGTCGGCAACGCTAGACCGCGCGGTGGGCTGCGGGCGTCAGCCGGACGTGGCGATCACGCGTACTCCCGCTGGAGTACGTCGGGGGCCTTGTCACTCTCCGCGCCTTCGTGACCTCCGTGACCTTCGTGCAGGCCGAAGCGGCGGTGCAGTCGGCGCAGCGGACCGGGCGCCCACCAGTTGGCGCGGCCCGCGAGCCGCATGGCGACGGGCAGCAGGACGACGCGGATGAGGGTGGCGTCCACAAGGATCGTCAGGGCGGTGCCGACGCCGAGTTCCTTGAGGAAGACGACGCCCCCGGTCGCGTACGTGAGGAACGAGAGCGCGAGGATTCCGGCCGCCGCGGTGATCAGCGGGGCGCTCCGCCGGATCCCGGTGGCCACCGCCGCTTCCGTGTCGCCCACCCGCTCGTACTCCTCCTTGATCCTGGCCAGCATGAACACCTCGTAGTCCATCGACAGGCCGTAGGCGACACAGAACATCAGCACCGGGATGCTCGGCTCGATCGACCCGGTGGGCGTGAAGCCGAGAAGCCCCGACAGATGTCCTTCCTGGAAGACCCACACCAGGCATCCGAACATCACCGACAGGCTGAGCAGATTGAGCACGGTCGCCTTGGCGGGCAGGAGCAGGCTGCCGGTCATCAGGAAGAGGATGGCGAAGGTGGCGAGGAGGATCAGGCCGACGGCGTACGGGAGGCGGTCCAGGAGGGTGGCGCGGAAGTCGGTGGTCTCGGCGGGATAGCCGCCGACCAGGGCGGTCGCGGGGGCTCGGATGTCGCGGACCTCCGCGACGAAGGCCGGTACGTCGCCCCGCATCGCCGCCTGGGTCGGGACGACGGCGAGACGGGAGCCGCCGTCGTCTCGTCCAGGGGTTCCGAGCGCGATCGTCGAAGGGCCGGTACGGCGGCCGTCCTGGTAGCTGCCGGTGGGGGCGTCCACCTGGAACACACCCTGGATGCGGGAGAGTTCGGCGGCGTACCGCTGTGTCTGCCGGGTGCTCGCCGCTTCCCGGAGCACGACATGGACGGTGTCGGTGGGTTCGGCGGGAAACTCCTTGTGGATGGTCTCGGATGTGGTGCGGGACGACGTGCCCGTGGGCAGGGTCCGTTCGTTCGGCAGCCCGAACCGCAGGCCGAGCAGCGGTGACGCGGCGAGCAGCAGTACGCCGACCACGGCCGCGCCCGCGGCGACCGGCCGGCCCATCGCGGCGCGCGCGATCCGCTGCCAGAAGCCGCTCGCCGTGCGCTGCGGGCGCTCCACGCGGTGGCCCCAGCGGGCGAGCGCGGCGGGCAGCAGAAGCAGCGCTCCGGCCACCGCGGTCACGACGACGAGGACTCCCGCGTACGCGAAGGAGCTCAGGAAGAAGAACGGGAACACGAGCAGCGCGCAGAGCGATACGGCCACGGTGACCCCGCTGAAGATCACGGTGCGTCCGGCGGCGGCGGTCGCGCGGACCACGGCTTCCGGCTGGGCGTGGCCCGCGTGCCGTTCCTCTCGGTAGCGGCTGATGACGAAGAGGCTGTAGTCGATGCCGAGCCCGAGGCCCAGGACGAGGGCGAGATTCGCCGCGAACGTCGACACCTCGGTGATCTGCGCGATCGCCCGGAGCCCGGCGAGCGTGCCGACGACCGAGAGCAGCCCGACGCCGACGGTGAGCAGGGCCGCCACCGTCCGCCGGTGGACGAGGATCAGCAGGAGCACGACTGCGGGCAGGGCGAGCATCTCGGCGCGCAGGAAGTCGGTGCGTGCCTGCTCGCCGACCTGCCGGGAGATCTCCTCCTGACCGCCGACGGAGACTGTCAACTCTGGTGTGTCACGGTCGAGTTGAGGTGAGAGAGTGGCGAGCCGCTCGCGGGTTTCGGTGGCGCTGCCCTCCAGGCGGGCGAGGATGAGGCCGCTTTGGCCATGGGAGGCGCGCAGGGCCCGGCTCTTCCCGCTCCAGTAGGCGCTGACATCCGTGACGCCGGGTATGTCCCGTACCTCGGTGGCCAGTTGACGGGCGGCAGCCGTCGTACGCGGTGAGTCGACATCACCGTCGCGGGCCGTGACGAGGAGCGCGAGGTTGGGGTTCCCCGTGCCGTACTCCTCGCGCAGGATGTCCGCCGCGCGCACGGACTCGGTGCCGGGCGCGTCCCAGCGCGCGAGGTCGAGGTCGGCCTGGGCGCCGGCTCCGTAAGCGCCGAGGCCCAGGAAGGCCAGTACCACGCCGATCAGTACGGCGCGGCTGTGCCGCACCACGAAACGGCCGAGCCGGGTCAGCATCGCTGTCTGCCTCTCTCCCGGGGTCCCCGTGCGGGATCCGGTGCCGCCACGGTCGCGGTCCCCGCTGGAAGACCCGCTGGAAGGGCCACTGGAAGGGCCACTGGAAGGGCCACTGGAAGATCCACTGGAACGCGGGACTTCCGGTGGGCGGGGACCGGGTTAGGCTCGGCCCATGGGGGATGCGGGAATGCCCACGGGGATACGTTTCGAACTGCTCGGTCCGCTACGGGCGTTGCACGGTGGCGAGGTGATTCCGCTCGGGCCGCCGAAGCAGCGCGCGGTTCTCGCGGTACTGCTCCTCCAGGAGGGGCGGCCTCTCTCGTACGAGGGTCTGGTCGACGCGGTGTGGGGCGACGAGCCCCCGGTTCATGTGCGCAACCTCGTGCAGAAGTACGTCTCGGGAGTGCGGCGCGCCTTCGCTTCCGCGGGCACGGCGGGGCAGGCGGAGCCGGCGGGGCCCTCAGGACATGCGGGTCCGGACCTGACGTGGACCGGCAGCGGCTACCGGCTCTCCGGCGCCGCGGCCGACGACCTGCGGGAGCGACGGCAGTTGGTCGACTCGGCGCTCGCGGCGCGTGCCGCGGGGCAGCTGCGGCACGCGGGCGAACTCATCGACCGGGCCGAGGCGTTGTGGCGCGGCGATTTCGCGGAGGGTCTCAACGCCCCTTACCTGGCGGCGGAACGGCTCCGGTGGCGCGAGAAGCGGCTCACCGTCCTGGAGGCCAGGATCGCCGGGGAGATCGAACTCGGCCGCTCCTTCGAGTACGTCCATGAACTGATCCGGCTCGTCGCCGCGCACCCCCTGCGCGAGCGCCCGGTCGAGCTCCTGATGAACGCCCTGTACCGCACCGGCCGTTCCTCGGACGCGCTGCTCGCCTTCGAGGAGGCGCGGCGCCGGATCGCTGACGCCATGGGCGCGGATCCGGGCCCCGCACTGCGGTCCCTGCACGAGCGGATGCTGCGCCAGGACCCGGCGCTCCTCGCGACGCGGGCGTCAGCGGCCTGAGGCGACGCCACGCCCGCCAGCCGGCACGGCCTACTTCTGCTCCAACAGCCCCACGCCGTGGGCCAGTTGCGTGGCCGCGTACGAGAAGAACGCCGAACGGTCCTCGACGACGCGGTTGAACTGCCCGAACACCTCGAAGCCCACGAGCCCGAACAGCTGGGCCCACGCCGCGACCATCGCCATGATCACCGCCGGCGGCAGATCGGGCGCGAGATCCGCGGCGATCCGCTCGGCCTCGGTACGCAGCCCGCCCGGCAGCGGCTGCACGGCGACACCACGCTCCTGATGGGCATCGCGCACGATCCCGATGAGCAGCCGCCCGACCCGGGCCGCGGCTTCGACCGTGGAGTCGGGTGCGCTGTATCCCGGGACGGGCGAGCCGTAGATGAGCGCGTACTCATGAGGGCGCGCGAGCGCCCAGGACCGCACGGCCTCGCACACGACCGTCCAGCGCCGCACGGGTTCGGCCGACGCGGCGACCTCGGCGTGCGCCTCCTCGGCAGCGGCACCGAGGGAGTCGTAGGCGTCGATGATGAGCGCGGTCAGGAGGTCGTCGCGGCTGGGGAAGTAGCGGTAGAGGGCGGAGGACACCATGCCGAGCTCGCGGGCCACGGCGCGCAGCGAGAGCTTGGCGGCGCCGTCGGCCGCCAACTGTCTGCGCGCCTCGTCCTTGATGGCGGCGGTGACTTCGACTCGGGCGCGGGCCCTGGCCCCGCTGGTAGCGCTACTCATACAGGCAGTGTGCCATGAGTTCGGAGCAGTGCGCTAAAACGAGAGCATCGAGCACTTTCGAGAGCACTGCTCTTGCAATGGGGCACCGCTCTCGTGCACACTGCTCCTAAGCGAGAGCAGTGCTCTCGGAAACTCTCCCGACATTGGCGGTCACCATGTCTTCGTCCTCCTCCGCGACCCCCTCGCCCACTCCCTACTACCTCAAGGGCAGCCCTCTCGCCGTGCGGCTCAACAGCGTGATCGGCTGGCTGGCGCGACGCGGCATCAGCCTGATGGGGTCGGCCGAGCTCTCCGTACGCGGACGCAAGAGCGGCCAGATGCAGCGCGTCCCGGTCAACCCGTTCACGTACGAAGGTGCCCAGTACCTGGTCTCGGCCCGTGGGCACTCGCAGTGGGTGCGCAATATGCGCGTGGCGGGCGGCGGCGAGCTGCGCGTCGGCCGGAAGGTCCGTGCGTTCACGGTCGAGGAGGTCCCGGACGCCGAGAAGCTGCCGGTGCTGCGCGGCTACCTGGAGAAGTGGGGCTGGGAGGTCAACCAGTACTTCAAGGGCGTCACCGCCAAGTCCACGGACGCGGAGATCGAGGCGGCCGCGGGCGACCACCCCGTCTTCCGCGTCACCGTCACGAAGTGAGGGGCCGCCACGGGGTGAGGCCGCCGAGGCCGCCGACCCCCCGCGGGCAGATCCTCACCGCTCGGTTCCTCACCGCTCGATCTTGTTCAGCGCCCGTCCCGCCAGCGGGTGGTTGCGCACCAGCTCGCCGAGCGTCGTCGAGCCACGGGTGATCCTCGCGAACGCGTTCCACGCGGGCCTGAACCCGGTGATCACCGCGTGCAGCGCCCCCGGACGGCGCTCGAAGGCCGTGAGCATGCGCCGCCCGACGCTCATCTCGACGCCGAGCCCTGCCTTGATGGCGAAGGCGTAGTTCAGGGCCTGGCGGCGGGCGTCGACCGCGTCGTGCGCCTCGCCGATCCGCACCGCCCACTCCCCCGCGAGCCGCCCCGAGCGCAGCGCGAAGGAGATGCCCTCGCGGGTCCACGGCTCAAGGAGCCCCGCCGCGTCACCGCACACCACGACCCGACCGCGCGAGAGCGGCGAATCGTCGCTGCGGCAGCGCGTCAGATGGCCGGAGGAGATGCTCGGCTCGAAGCCCGCGAGCCCGAGGCGGGCGATGAAGTCCTCCAAGTACCGCTTGGTGGCCGAGCCTTCGCCGCGTGCGGAGATGACCCCGACGGTGAGGGTGTCGCCCTTGGGGAACACCCATCCGTAACTGCCCGGCATCGGGCCCCAGTCGATGAGCACCCGGCCCGCCCAGTCCTCGGCGACGCTCTGCGGCACCGGGATCTCGGCCTCCAGACCGAGATCCACCTGATCGAGCTTCACGCCGACATGTGCCCCTATGCGGCTCGCACTGCCGTCGGCTCCGACGACCGCACGGGCGAGCACCGTCTCGCCGCCCTGTAGCACCACGGCGACCGTCCGCCGGTCGGGCACCGCGGAGCCGTGCTGCTCCACGCGCGCGACGGTGGCGCCCGTACGCAACTCCGCGCCCGCCTTCTGTGCGTGCTCGACCAGTTGCTGGTCGAACTCGGGACGGTTGATCAGCCCGAAGAGCATCTGCTTCGAGCGGCGGGTGCGGGTGAACTTGCCGTCCAGGGAGAACGTCACCGCGTGCACCCGGTCCCTGAAGGGCAGTTCGAAGCCGGGCGGGAGCGCGTCACGCGAGGGGCCGATGATGCCGCCGCCACACGTCTTGTACCGGGGCAGTTCGGCTTTCTCCAGGACGAGGACACTGCGTCCCGCGACGGCTGCCGCATACGCCGCCGACGCCCCTGCGGGCCCTGCTCCCACCACGACGACGTCCCACACGTACTGCGCGTCGTCCGCTGGCACGTCCTGCGCGTCGTCCGCTGAGTTCTCGCTGCTCACGTTGGTCTACCGCTCCCGATCCAGCTGTTGGCCGCGCTTTCCAAGGCATCCTACGGCGGGCACCTCCGGCACCCTCCTGTGGGAGGATCACAACACCCACATACGTATAACGTCGCACCTACGAGGAGCGTGCCCATGTCGCCGAATCCGATCACCGAGACCGTCGCCTCGCTCATGCCGAAGGCGAAGGCGGAGCTCACCGAACTGGTGGCCTTCAAGTCGGTGGCGGACTTCGATCAGTTCCCCAAGAGCGAGAGCGCCGCCGCCGCGAACTGGGTGGCGGACGCGCTGCGCGCCGAGGGGTTCCAGGACGTGGCCCTGCTCGACACCCCGGACGGCACGCAGTCGGTGTACGGCCTGCTTCCCGGCCCCGAGGGCGCTCCCACCGTGCTGCTCTACGCGCACTACGACGTGCAGCCGCCGCTCGACGAGGCGGCGTGGACCACCCCGCCGTTCGAGCTGACGGAGCGCGGAGGCCGCTGGTACGGACGCGGCAGCGCCGACTGCAAGGGCGGCATCCTCATGCACCTGCTCGCGCTGCGCGCCCTGAAGGCGAACGGCGGTGTCCCGGTGAGCGTCAAGGTGATCGCCGAGGGTTCGGAGGAGCAGGGCACGGGCGGTCTAGAGCGGTACGCCGAGGAGCACCCCGACCTCCTGACGGCCGACACGATCATCATCGGCGACGCGGGCAACTTCCGGGTGGGCCTGCCGACGGTCACCGCGACGCTCCGCGGCATGACTCTCCTTCGCGTGCGCATCGACACTCTTGAGGGCAACCTGCACTCGGGACAGTTCGGCGGCGCGGCCCCTGACGCGCTCGCGGCGCTGGTGCGGGTGCTCGACTCGCTGCGCGCCGATGACGGCTCGACGACGGTCGACGGGCTCACGGGCGACGAGGTCTGGGACGGACTTCAGTACGAAGAGGCCGACTTCCGCAAGGACGCCAAGGTCCTCGACGGTGTCCAGCTGGTCGGCAAGGGCACAGTCGCCGACCGCATCTGGGCACGCCCCGCGGTCACGGTGCTCGGCATCGACTGCCCGCCGGTGGTCGGCGCGACGCCGTCCGTGCAGGCGGGCGCGCGGGCGCTGATCAGCCTGCGGGTGCCGCCGGGCGTGGACGCGGCCGAGGCCACCAAGCTCCTGCAGGCGCACTTGGAGACGCACACTCCGTGGGGCGCGCAGGTGACCACCGAGCAGATCGGACAGGGCCAGCCGTTCCGCGCGGACACCACGAGCCCGGCGTACGCGGCGATGGCGGAGGCGATGGGTGAGGCGTACCCGGGCGAGGAGATGCAGTACGCGGGGCAGGGCGGCTCGATCCCGCTGTGCAACACCCTCGCCGCGCTCTACCCCCGGGCGGAGATCCTGCTGATCGGCCTGAGCGAGCCCGAGGCGCAGATCCACGCGGTCGACGAGAGCGTGTCGCCACAGGAGTTGGAGCGACTCTCGGTCGCGGAGGCGCTGTTCCTCCAGAAGTACGCGGCGAGCTGAGCCACCGGGCGGGCGGGGCGGGCAGGCCCTCCGACGGTCACTGGTAGCTGGTCACTGGCGGCCGATGGGGATCCCGGCCTCCAGGTACAGGGCGACCCCGCGCTCTCGCGCGCGCAGCGCCCAGCGAAGCCGCTCGTAGCGCACGGAGGGCAGCAGCCCGGCCGCCTCCTCCTCGGTGACGAAGCGGCAGTCGCGGAGTTCGGGGCCTGGCAGCAGCATCTGCCGCGCCTCGCCGCTGTCTAGGCTCCCGCCGTCGAAGAGGAACCGCATCCCTCCGTAGCCGGGCGGTGCGGGCGGCTCCCAGTCGACGACGAGGAGCCGGGGGGCGTCGGCGAGTTGGATGCCGGTCTCCTCGGTCACCTCGCGCAGGCCGGCGCACGCGGGCGACTCACCCGGTTCGACGACGCCGCCGGGGAACTCCCAGCCGGCCTTGTACGTCGGGTCGACGAGCAGGACCCGGTCCCGCTCGTCGAAGAGCAGCACCCCGGCCGCGAGCGTCTCCGCGGTGGGCTGTGGGGTCTGCACGATGTCGCAGACGGATGCGGCCCCGGTGCGTACGGCGTCGGCGATGCGCTCGGCGGTCTCGCAGGGGGTCAGCACTCCGGTGTCGATGCGGTGGGCGTCGGTGCCGAGCCAGCCCGCGAGTGCGGCGCGGTACGGCGCGATGTGGTCGAACGACCACTGTCGTACGCGCGTCTCGCCGACCGGGAGGTCCGGAACGGGGCGTTCGGATATTCGTTCGCGCAGGATCGTTTCATCCGGGGTCAGGACGACGTGGCGTACGGTGATTCTGCGCGAGGCGAGGCCGCCGAAGATCTCGTCGCGGTAGTCCTGGCGCAGCAGGGTCATGGGCACCACGAGGACGCCGCCGACCTCGGCGAGCAGGGCCGCCGCGGTGTCCACGACGAGACGCCGCCAGATCGGCAGATCCTGGAAGTCGCTCACCTCGGCGAGGCGCTTGGGCGGCAGCAGGTGCGGCAGTCCGGCGCCGATGATCTCGGGGTCGAAGAGCGTGCTGTTCGGGATCAGCTCGATCAGTTCCCGTGCGGCACTGGTCTTGCCCGCACCGAACGCGCCGTTGATCCAAACGATCACGGTTCCCCCCTCTTCCGTCGGCCCCCTGTGGCTTGCCCGGAACACCCTGCCACGGAAACCAGAACCTGATCAGGCGGCCAAAGTTCGAATCGCATGGAGTCACCCCATGTCAAGCGATTCGCTTTGACTTCACCCCATCGGGTGGCAGTCGCCCCGCATGAATCGTTCCCTCACTCCAGGGCCCGCCCTCCCCCGCTAGCGTGATCCGCCAGGCGCCCCAGCCCCTGGTGACCTCATGAACCCGGCTCTCCCGATGCACCCCGCTGCCGCGAGGATCCGGCCGACGTCGCCACTGGGGGGACACGTGCAACTCGATGCATTGAACGAATTCGCCTTCGAGGACTCCGACGACCAGCAGCCGCACGTGTACGACCACAACGGTGCGGTTGTCATCGAACTGCACGGTGAGATCGACCTGCTGGCCTATCAGCGGATGGCCCCGCTCCTCGACCCCATCACCGGTGGAACCGCGGCGACAGTGGTCATCGACCTGACCCGGACCACGTTCTTCGACTGCTCCGGAATCGCCATGCTGGCCCGCGCACACCGTCGTACGACGGCACGTGGCGCCCACCTCTCCGTGGTCTGCACCCACCGCCTGACGCTCCGCATCCTGCGCCTCACGGGCCTCACTCCCACGCTGTTACCGGTTTCCACCCTGGCGAAAGCGCTGGAGCCGGAGGAGGAGTGAGCCCAGCGGCAGGGGCACGTCCTGCCGCTGTCCGCCGGGGTGGCTCCGTAGCACTGCGGGGTCCGGGCAGTGTCATGAGAGTGCCCCGCACGCGCCGCTGTCGGGAGTGTGCGCGCCGGGTGCATATATGCATTTCGTTCGCACCCCGTGTGAACCCGCCTCCAGGAACCCTTCTTCCGACCCGCCCTCACCGTCGCTCCGTCGCGGGCCGGGCAGCGCGTGCACGGTTGGGCCACCTGGTTCTGGTGTAGGCGTGGAAGTGGTCGCCGGCGTGGTCCTGCTCAAGGGTGCAGTGAAGGACGTCACCAGGCCTCTCGTCCCAGCACAGGCCGGGAATGTCACGCACGTACTTCGGGGGTTTCACGCGGAGCGCTCCGTCTGCCGAGGGTTGTCGGTGTCCACCCTCCGACGATCTCAATCCCGCCGTTCAGTGCGGGATATGACAGCCCATGACACGGAGCGGGTCATGCGGACGGCGGCCATCACACCCACTCGTCACACCGGTCATGACTGGCCGCCCGTCACGTAGTTGCTGAGCTCGTGCAGGCGTCGTCCGAGTTCGGCGACGGCCATCGACGCGGCGAGCGGACTGCCGCTCAGATCGTCGGCGAGCGCATTGCGGGTCGCGTCGACGGCGCGCCGCCTGCCGTACCAGCCGGTCGTACCGCGGTTCATCCCGTCGGCCTGGGCCTGCACTGTCGGCGTGAGGCGGGCGAGTTCGGTCCGCAGCTGCTCGTTCAGCATGGCGAGGCGCTCACGAGGAGGCAGCTTTCGGCAGGCTGCCATCGACTCGTCGATGAGGGCGGTCAGCTCTTCGCCGCTGATGTGGCGGTGCTCCGTAGGCTGGTGCATGTGGACGCTCCGGGGGTTTTGCATGCCGGTCGGCACACTCTGGCCCGACAGGTGAAATTGGGGTGCTGGGTGAGATGGGCACACTCGGTTCGCCGGGTGGAGCGAGCCGACTCGGCGTTCGATCATGAGGTGAGAACCGGTATGTGCCCAGGTCGCGGCAGGTGTACGCGGCAATGGCGGAACGGATCGCCGACGGCACGCACCCGCCCTGCGAGCGGCTGCCGTCGGTAGTGGATGTGTGCGGTGAATGCGGGATCCCCCAGATGACGACGCGGCGTGTTCTGAAGGAACTTCGCTCCGAAGTGCTCGCGGAGATGCAGCCGCCACCAGAACTTTCGTGAACCGAACCGAACCGAACCGAACCGAATCGCCTCAGCCGCGATCGCGTGATCGTCATATGCCGTTTTCGCCACATCCTCGGCCGTACCGAACCCGGCGCCTAAACTGATCGGCATGCTTCCCAATCCCCCCTCGCCGGGTACCGCACGGTCTGCGGCCGTGGTGAACGACGAGATCAGGGAGCTCCTCATCGAGACGGGCGGCTGGCTGTACGGACAGACGCGGGCCAGGTACGAGGGACTCATCGCCGAGTGGACGACCGTCTCGCAGGCGGAGTCGACGCCTGCGGAGATCGTGGAGGCGGCGTAGGCCCCGCTCGCGACTGAAGCGGCCCGCTCGCAGCGGGCTCCGGCCCGCAGGGAGGCGACGGGGCGAGGCGCGTTCACGGCCGATTGACTCTGCCTGTGCCACGATGACAGAGGGCGCGCGTACCGACCTCCACGTCAAGCCCACAACGCGGGAGCCGTCAGATGGATGACCTCACACCACGGCTCGGCGAGCGTCGGCGCCCGTGATGCCACTCGCGCTGTATCTCCCCGGAGCGGGCGCCCTTCCGCGCTGGCTGCAGATCGCGGTCGGCGTCCTGGTCATCGGCTCGATGGCCGCCCGCATCTGGTTGTTCCTCCGCCGCCGGAAGTGACCTTCGCCGATGGCGGCCGGGGCGTCAGCCTCTGAACTGCTCCAGATCCATGCACGGAGAGGACGCGCCCGCCCCACGTAGCGCCTCACGTCCTTCTCGGCGCCTCCGGGCGGGGCGTCCAGTTCACGCCAATTTGATCATGTTACGGCCCTTCAGTCCGAGCAGTTCGCGGCCTTTGTCGCGTTGTGAACACTGAGGTTGCGAATGACTAAGGGGCCGCGCAAATTGGCGCGGTGACGGTACCCCGGTAGCAAGACAGGCGCAGGTGCTGATGATCATGGAGCTGCCACGCTCTGTGATCAGCGGGGCGAGTACCGGGAAGACCTGTGCCTGCCCTGCTGTTATGGCTGGCCGAATCACTGTGGGACGAGTTCTCGGCATTGCTGCCCGTGCGGCCGGTCTACCACCCAGACCGCCCCTGCGCTGCCACCCCGCGTACCAACGTTCGGATCATGCTCGACAAGCTCCTGCAGCTCCTGCAACAGCTGGTGATGTGCCGGTGCTTGGCTGTTGTGTCCGCCTGATTGACCTGGCGACAGTCGCTTATCCGGCTGTCTCCCTGACGGCCTGCCGCAGTTTCCCGGTGTCCAGTGACGTCGTCCGGAGGTTGGCGACCGCTGTCTGCACGTCCGGCCAGATGTCGAACCGGCTCCAGTGGAGCGGCCATGCGAAGCGCCTGTCGACGATCCAGGCCAAGTGCGCTTCGATGTCGGTGCGGCGCTCGGGTGGTGCGATCGCCATGTCCGGTTCGACGGGTAGACACCAGGTGTGATCGTCGAGTGCGAGGATTCTGCCGTCGAAGTGGTCGTAGACATAGTCCCCGTGGAGCGGCAGCTCAGCGTCCGCTTCCCGAAGAAACGTGTAGTCACCCACGGTTTCGCCCCTGTCAGCCTTCAGGAACCGCAGCACCTTCTCACCCACCGCGACGATCACATCGTCAGCGCCCCACAGCACGCCTTGCGTATCGATCGGGGCGGCCAATGTGCGCAGGCGCCTGGGCTCGCCGTCGCCCAGTGACCAGATCTCGATGTTTCCCGCTGCTGTGAGGACGGCTCCCTGGTCTCCGGACGGCGCCCAGGCCCATACCGCGAAGTCCTTGTTCTCACGGGCCAGGGCTGCCTCTGCAGGGGTGACGGCCAGTCGGTGGCTGAGCCGCCCGTCGTCGTAGACCTCCACGCTGGGCTCGGCCGCCTTCTCGCTCAGCACGGCGGCGAGGCGGGCCGTGTCACCGCGCATGCCCCAGTGCAGCGACAGGTCCCAGCGCGACCCGATGGTCGGTGCGGGGTCGGCGGCCGGGCTGCCGGTGGCCGCGTCACGGAAGTGCAGCCGCTTTCGGTGGACATGGGCGAGGTAGCGTCCGTCCGGGCTCCACTCGGCAAGCCAGTCGACCCTGTGGGTGAGCCAGAGCGGGGCGCCTGTGGGGACATCGACGACGAAAGCCTTGGAGCGGTTGGGGACGTACAGCCGGTTTCCGTCGGGGGACCAGAGGGGCGAGCGGTCGACTTCCAGCTCCTCCCCGCAGGGTTCACGGATGTCAGCTGGCACGGGACCCTTGGCCAGGATGTGCTCGTGCGGTATCTCGGCGTGTTCGGCCAGCCAGAACAGCTTGCCGTGCTCCAACGGGGCGAGGCAGCCCTGCACACCGACCATGTCCTTGCTGCCCGTCGCGACGTAGGCGCTGCGGCCGTCGGGGTGTAGCGCCCAGGCCGGCGGGCGGGAAGCGCCGTTGGTCACTTGGGCTTCCGCGCGTGGCTCGGAAGACTCGCCGAAGGGGTCCCACACGCCGATCGCGTTGGTGCGGAAGGCCATGCCCAGGTGCAGGCCGTCGGACGACCACTGCATGGTGCGCGCATAACCGTCCCAGCCAACACCGCCGTCGATCCACTTCAGGACGTTGACGCACCGCCCGGTCGCGACCTCCCAGACCTGCGCGGTGCCGCTCTCGCCATCCCCCCAGTCCCCAGTGGCCAGATGGGTGCCGGAAGGGCTGAGAGCCAGTGCGGTGATCTTCGAGCGGTGCCCGTAGGGGCGGCTGAGCATCGTGCCCCGCACGCGGATCCTGCTTGTGGCGAGCCGGTGCGCCGGGGTGAGGCCGTGGTCGCGTTCAAGAGCGGTCAGCCGGGCCCGCAAAGGGGGCAGGTCGCGGGCGGAAACGAAGGATGTCCAGTCCGCGTCCGTCAGCATGTTCTCCAGCTCGGCCGGGCCGGCCGCGGCGAGGGCGGCGGGGTCCGCGAAAAGGCCCGGCAAGGGAGCGGGCTGGGAACCATCCCCGCTGTCCGAGCCCTCGAGCACCGCGAGCGCCGCGAGGAGCGCCGCCTCGTCGTATTTCGGTATGCCCTGGACGTACGCCTTGTTGCCCTTGTCCGTCGACGTCTCCTGCCCTATGAAGATCGCGGAGGTCGAAGGCGTGAGCTCGTCCGTCACGTGTGCGCCTGCGGCTTCCAGACGTCCCTCGGCCTCACCCGGCCCGAGAGTGTCGAAACTGCCGGAGAGCGCGATTTCACGGCCTTTCAGGTTCATGGGCAGCGAGACTACTGGCCGGCACCGACATCGCCACGACCACCGTTGTGGGAGCAGGGCTTGGATGTCGCGCAGAATCGGTATGCGGTCATGGGCGGCGGTGCGGACGTTCGTTCCATCGGTAGGTTGTCCATGCGCGTCGGATCAGGCTGCGGACGGTGATGATGATGATGTCGGCGAGGTCGAAGAAACATCTTGCTCGGCCGTCATGGCTGGTGCACTACTGGTTGCAGTTGCAGCCGCAGCGTCTGCCTCAACTGCTGGGTCGCGCGATGTAAAGCCTGCCGCCGTCGCCGGGATTGACGATAATGGCGCTTACGTGGATCTCGCTTCACAGGGGTACATCTACGAAGAAGCTGTCGAGGCCTTCAAGGATTCCCCCGTTGCGACTGTGGTGCGGGGCGAAATTCCAGAGGGGAAGACTTCCGAGGTTCAGCCGCGTGGCGTCAGCCTCGGCTGGTACGTCTACGTGAAGCTCAAAAAGTCGCAGGCCTAGGCTGTCAACGCTGGGTCTGCGGTCACTGTGGCTGGTCTCATCGGCGCCATCACTGGGGGAATCGGTGGGGCCGTCGCCGCAGGCGCCTACGCCTCAGTGGTATCCATGGGTGCTGATAAGATCAACAAGCGCAAGAAGAGCAAGAAGAGCGTCGAGTTCAAGTTTACTTACCTTGCTCAGTTCAAGGACGCCAAGTGCCACTAAAGGCAAAGGGGTTGAGCATGCGCGCACCTACCTCAAAACGTACAGGTATGCTCGTTGCCGCATTCGTCTTCTTCTTTGTTCTGCTGATCAGCAGCGAATTCATGACTGATGACGGAAGCGTCACTCAGGCGGCTCTGTTATACGCAGCCATCGCGGTACCGGGCGGCCTGTTGGTCTTCTGGGTTGCGACCAGAGGTCGACGCTGACTCATATCAGTGTCGACGGTCTCGTTCCCCTACTCGTCGACGACGCCTTCGAGTACGCGGATGTACTGCTTGTAGACCCAGGCCATAGAACGTTCCCGCAGCCCCGCTACTCGCCGGGGCCTAGGCACCCGACGAGTAGCCCGCGCACTTCATGCCCCTCGTACCCCTGCCCTGGTGGGCGGAGGCGTTGTCGTGCCTTGTTGGCGCTGCACTCGTTCCCGTTCGGCCCTTTCTCGTGCTACGCGGCGGGCCTTTTGTTCCGCGACGACAGCCTTCAGGTCGTGTAGGCGCCAGTGTCCGGCGTCGATGGACTCGAGGAGTTGGCAGAAGACGTGGAGGGCGTGTTCGTCGTCGATCTGCTCGTGGCGGTCGGCTTCGAGTTTGGTCCGGATCTCCAACCATCGGTTGGCCCATTCGATGACGTGCCAGTTGACCATCTCGTCGAGGTAACGGACGACGGCACGTGTGCCGTTGAGTCGTTGTTGCCGTATGAGAGATTGGCGGCCGGCGTGGATCTGCTCCAGTTGCCAGAGCAGGGTGAAGTAGTGGTCGAGGACCTTGTCCGGGTCATCGCTGCCCGTTCCGCGTTTGTAGCGTTCCAGACTGCTTCGGGCTGTGGCGGCGTCTCCGGTGGTCAGGTTGGTGAACAGGGTGCGGGCGAGTTCGAAGCCGGCCCGGGCGCTGTTGCCTCGTGTGGTGTAGGCGGCGATGCATGCGCTGATGACGGCAACCAGGAGCGCAGTGGTTGAGATGGTGTCCATGCCGCAGATGATGTCCGCCGCCCTGTCGCCGCATGCGACGAAAGACCATGTCCTGAGGGGGAGTTGAGGTTCTCGGGTGGGTCTACTGATCGTTGCTGCGGTGGCGGCGCGCGAGGGCGAGGTCCTTCTGGTCCGTCGCCGGGTCCCTGAGGGCGCTCTGCTGTGACAGTTCTCGGCCGGCGAGGTCGACCCGGGCGAGTAGCCACAACAGGGTCGCGGTGCGAGATGTTCACGGAGGGTGCAGCCGCTTCCTCACTCACGACCCCGTTCTGGATCACTCCGGGGGTGTTGCGCGTCCAGTAGACGCTCTCGGGGTTCGCTATCCGGCGCAGCGCATCAAGGAGCACCAGGAGCAGTTCCCCGCGGCGACGGTGACGCTGCCCTGGAAGGACGCCCGTCCCGCTACGACTCGGAAGGAAGCACAGGAGCGGGCGCCGCGCACCCATCGGCTCCTCGTCACGACGATCGCCGGCGAGGCGGTCCGTGCCTGGTCCTTCAATCAGCACTACTGGAAGAAGGCATTGGTCACAGCAGGGGTGATCGCCGCCCCGCCGACCCGCGAGAAAGGGTCTCCCTGGCGCCGGAGAACGCCTCTCGGGGCGGATGATGGGATGCAGGCGGCGTCCTGGGACCCGAAATCCCAGGACGGACCCGTCACCCTTTGCTCGACCCCAACGTCAGCCCCGCGATGAAGTGCCTCTGCAGGAGCAGGAAGACCAGGACCGTGGGCAGGGCCACCAGGACCGAGCCCGCGGCCAAGAGGTTGTAGTCGGTGAAGAACTGGCCCCGGAGGTTGTTCAGGGATGACGTGATCGGGAGTTTGTCGGGGTTGGAGATGAAGATGAGGGCCCAGAGGAAGTCGTTGTAGATCCAGGTGAATTCCAGTGTGCCGAGCGCCGCGAGGGCGGGGCGGCACAGAGGCAGGGTGATGCGCCAGAACTGGGTCCAGACGCCCGCGCCGTCCACGATCGCCGCCTCCAGGATCTCCTGCGGCAGCGTCCGCATGAAATTCGCGAGCACGAAAACGCAGAAGCCGACCTGGAAGCCGATGTTGACGATGATGATCGCCCAGTACGAGTCGTACAGGGTCAGTGAGTCGGACATCCACCAAGGCAGGGGGATCTTCAGGAAGAGGACGTAGAGAGGGGTGACGAGCACCTGCGGTGGCAGCAGGTTTCCCGCCGTGAAGAACATCAGCAGGACCATTCCCCCGCGGATCCTCAGGCGGGATACGGCGAACGCCACGAACGAAGCCAGGAAGAGCGTGACGAGGACCGCCGGTACCGCGATGAGCAACGTATTGGTGAAGTACTTGCCCATGCCGGAATCGCTGTAGGCCTGACGGTAGTAGTCGAACGACAGGCTCTTGGGGAACGAGAAATAGCCGTCCCGCGCCGTCTCTTCGTACGGACGCAAGGAGGCGTAGACCGCAAGGAGGAGCGGTGCGAGGAAGGCGAGGGTCACCGCCATGAGGAAGATGTGCACCCCGAAACGGCCGGGGCGGCGGCTGCGTCCGGTGGGTGCGTCGGCGGACGGTGCGGGGGTGGCGGGGCGCGGCGTGGTGTGGATGTCGGCGGTCATCGGTCGCGCGCACCTCGCAGCTCTTGGACCAGGAACGTCACGATGAATCCGAGCGAGACGGTCAGGAGTACGACCGCGATGGCGGAGCCGAATCCGATCCGGCTCGCCTCGCCGATGATGTTGTCGGTGATGAGCACGGAGAGCAGTTCCAGGCCATTTCGGCCCTTGTTGACCGCGTAGACGATGTCGAAGGCGCGCAGAGCCTCGATGACCGTGATGACGCCGACGATGACATTCACGGGGCGGAGTGTCGGGAAGACGACGCGGAAGAATGTCTGGCGGGCGTTCGCGCCGTCTATCTGCGCGGCCTCTTTCAGGGAGGGGTCCACGGATTTCAGTCCGGCCAGGTACAGGATCATGACGTAGCCCGTGTGCCGCCAGCTCGCGGCCAGCATCATCATCCAGAGGTTGATGTCGGAGTTCCCGAGCCAGTCGATCGGGTCGTTCTCGTTGTTGAGGATGGTGTTGATGACGCCCTGGTCGGTGCCGAGGATCAGCTGGGCCATGAAGCCGACCACGGCGAGCGAGAGCACCACCGGCATATAGAGCACCGACTGGTAGAAGCGGCTGAACCGGACTCCTCGGTCGATGACCACCGCGAGGAGAAGGCCGAACGGCGTGGCGACCAGGCCGAGAAACGCGATCCACAGCAGGTTGTGGCGGACGGCGGGCCAGAACGCCGGGTAGTTGTCGACCAGGTTCTCGTAGTTCTTTCCGCCCACCCACCGGATGTCGCCTATGCCGTCCCAGGACGTGAAGGACAGGCCGATGGAGGCCAGGGTCGGGCCCCAGATGATGAAGATGTCGAGGAGGACGGGAATTCCCAGAAGCACGCCGAGCACGGCGATGTCACGGCGCGTGAAGCGCCGTGGTCCCCGCCGTCCGGCGCGCCGCGCGGTCTTCTGCGACAGGGATTGCTGCGGCACGGTTTTCTGCGGCACGAGGCGCGATCCCTCGCTACTCAGCTGACGTCCGACGAGAAGATGTCCTTCTTCTGGCGCTCGATGCTGTTGACCAGGCCGTCGACGTCCTTGGGATTGTCGATGAAGTCCTGCAGCGCCTTGATCATGACGGTCTGCGCGAAGTCGGGCCGGGTGTCCCGGTCGAGGAACTGCGAGATCTGTTTGGCCCCGGCGACGAGTTCGGCCGACTTCTTCTGCAGCGGGCTGTACTTGCTGGTGTCGGCGCCGTCATTGACCGCGACGTTGTTGGGGTCACCGGCCAGATAGATGTCCTCGGCCCTCGGGGTCCCGAGCCACTTCAGGAGTTCCTTGGCGCCGTCGAGGTTCTTCGACTTCTTCGCCACCAGAAATCCGTCGATCGGCGCCTCCACGGCGTCCTGGCCGTGCGCCGGATCGATCTCGGGAAAGGCGAAGAAGTCGATGTCGTCGCGTTCGTCCGCCGGGAACTGCTGGCCGGGGTGCGGCATCCCGAGGACGGCCATGCTGGTCTTGCGCTTCTGCAGCCCTTGGCCCGCCTCTTCCCAGGTCCGGCCGAGCGCGCCCTTCTGGTAGTACGGCATGAGCTCACGCCACAGGTCGAAGACCTTCTTGACCTTCTTGTCGGTCCAGGCTTCCTCGCCGGCCATCAGGCTCTTGTGGAACTCGTATCCGTTCAAGCGCATGTTGATGTAGTCGAAGGTGCCCATGGCGGGCCAGCCGTCCTTGTCGCAGAAGGCGACCGGAATGCCGTCCTTGCTCGTCTTCTTGGCGAGCGCGATGAACTGGTCCCACGTCTTGGCCTGTTCGTAGCCCCGCTTCTCGAAGAGGCTCCTGCGGTGGAAGACGGCCCATGGGTAGTAGTAATACGGCACGAAGTACTGTTTGCCCTCGTGTGTGGACTGTTCCCGCAGCGCGTCCGAGAACCCCTTGAAGCCCTTCCACACGTCGCTGATGTCGATCAGCAGACCCTTCTCGGCGAAGTACTGCATGCGGTATCCCGCGAACCACATGAAGACGTCGTCGGGCGTGCCCTGCAGATAGCGCGTGATGTTCTGCTGGAACTCGTTGTGCTCCGTCGTGTTGACCTTGACGGTCTTCCCCGACTTCTTCTCGTAGGCGTCGAAGGCGGTGGCGAACGCCTTCTTGGGCACCGCGTCCGATGAGTTGGACCCCATCGTGACTTCGTCCTTGTCGCCACCGGGTCCTTCACCACAGGCCGTGAGCAGGGCCGGAAGGGTGACCGCTCCGGCTCCGGCGGCCGCACCACGCAGGACATTCCGCCGGGACATCCGATGTCCTGACATGCTTTGAGGCGTGGCAGGACCCATGAACGATGACTGTGCCATGTCCCCCTCCTCGGGGTGCAACCGAACACAACCGAACGCAAGGGTTGGATACCACTCTCAACTGCCCATGCCGTCAAGGGTTTTGGCGCCAGATGCTCGAACCGTTACGGCCCTCTTCCAACAGAGTCCAACACGGCCTACCGTAAGCGCGCACCTCTGACGCGTACATGCAGCCCCACAACTTCTGCGAGTACGGAGGAATGTAACGATGCGTCATATCTCACCCCTCGCAACACGTCGAAGAGTCGTCGGGTCGCTGGCCGCCGCACTGCTGTGCGCCGCAGGGCTCGCCGCACCGGCGGCGGCACGTGACGCGGGCGGCGCGAGCGAGACGAGCGAGGCGAGCGGCACAGGAGTCCAGAGCGCGGTCGAGAGACTGTCAGCCCTCGATGCGAAGCTCCCCGGCGATCTCGCCCTCACCCCGCCCATGGGCTTCAACAACTGGAACTCCACCCATTGCAGGGCCGAGTTCGACGAGGCGATGGTCAAGGGGATCGCGGACCTCTTCGTCGAGAAGGGCCTCAAGGACGCCGGATATCAGTACGTCAATCTCGACGACTGCTGGGCGCTGCCCGAGCGGGACGCGAACGGCAAGCTGGTGCCCGACCCCAAGCGATTCCCCAATGGGATCAAGGGAGTTGCCGACTATGTGCACGGCAAGGGGCTGAAGCTCGGCATCTACACCAGCGCCGGGACCAAGACCTGCAGCGACATCGGTTTCCCCGGCGCACTGGGCCATGAGGTAAGCGACGCACGGCAGTTCGCCGACTGGGGCGTCGACTACCTCAAGTACGACAACTGCAACAACCAAGGCGTCGACGCCAAGAAGCGGTACATCGCGATGCGCGACGCGCTGAAGGCCACCGGCCGCCCCATCGTCTACAGCCTCTGCGAGTGGGGCGAGAACAAGCCCTGGGAGTGGGCGGCCGACGTAGGGCATCTGTGGCGCACCACCGGCGACATCAGCGACAACTGGAGCTCGATGCTGTCGATCATGAAGCAGAACCTGCCGCTCGCCGAGCACGCGGGCCCGGGCCGCTGGAACGACCCGGACATGCTGGAGGTCGGCAACGGCGGCATGACGGACACCGAGTACCGCACGCACTTCTCGATGTGGTCGATCATGGCATCCCCGCTGCTCATCGGCTCCGACCTGCGCAAGGCCACACCCGAGACCTTCGAGATCATCGGCAACAAGGAAGTCATCGCCGTCGACCAGGACCCCCTGGGCAAGCAGGGCAAGGTCCTTTCGTCGGACGGCGGCCGCTGGGTCGTCGCCAAGGAGATGAAGGACGGCAGCCGGACGGTCGCGCTCTTCAACGAGACGGGCACCGCCCGGTCGATTGCCACGTCGGCGAAGGACGTCGGGCTCCCGGACGCCGACGGCTACACCCTGCGGGACCTGTGGCAGCACAAGAGCTACAACACGGCGGGCAAGATCTCGGCGACCGTCCCGGCGCACGGCACCGTACTGCTGCGCGTCGCGGCGGACGGCAAATGGGCCAAGAACCCGCCCGCCGTGGAACTCGGCCTGGACGGCGACCCGTTGGTGGAGCCGGGCAAGTCCGAGAAGCTGACGTCGAAGGTCACCAACCTCGGCCGCACCTCCGCACAGAAGGTGTCCGCCACCTTCACGGGGCCTTCCGGCTGGCGGATCGAGGCGACCTCGCCCTCGACCGCGAACTCCCTGCGTACGGGGAAGTCGCTGGGCACATCGTGGGCGGTGACCGCACCTCGGGGCGCGGCCCCGGGAGCGTACGACCTGACGCTCAAGACCACCTACCGCTCCCCCGGCGGCACCCGCGCCGAGAACGTGCTGCCGCTGACGGCTCATGTCGTGGTGGCCCCGCCCGCGGGCAACTCGGCGGTGAGTGACCTGCCGTGGATGTCGACGGTCAACGGCTGGGGCCCCGTCGAGAAGGACACCAGCAACGGCGAGAGCGCGGCGGGCGACGGAAACCCGATCACCATCGGCGGGGTCGTCCACGCCAAGGGGCTCGGGGTGCACTCCGACAGCGCCGTCGAGTACTACACCGGAGGGGCCTGCGAGAAGGTCGCCGCGCGGGTGGGCGTCGACGACGAGAAGGATCCCAAGGGAACGGTCACCTTCGAGATCTGGGCGGACGGCAAGAAGGCCGCGTCGACCGGTGTCCTCACCAACGCCGATGCCGCGCGGAGCCTTTCGGCCGATGTGACCGGCGCCCAGGTCGTACGCCTCGTCGTCACGGACGGCGGCGACGGCGGGGACTCCGACCACGCGGACTGGGCGGAGCCGGTCCTCAGCTGCTGACCTGAGCTGCGGGGAACGTCAACTGCGGTCCGGGCTAGGGCAGTTCGGCCCGGGCCGCAGTTGACAGCCGCCTCCCCGGAAGGGGGAAGGTCCGGAATCCGTCAACTCCCCACAGCAGGACGCAAGTCCGCCGCACTGGCCTCCTGGCTGAGCGCGGCCGCCGCGGCCCCCACCAACCCCGCGTCCGTCCCCATCAAGGCCGGGCCCACGGTCAGATGACGTACGAACGAGAGCGTGGCGTAGTCCCGCAGGGAGCGGCGCAGCGGATCGAAGAGTACGTTCCCCGCTTTCGCCACCCCGCCCCCGATGACGGCGATGTCGATCTCGACGAGCGTCGCCGTGGCGGCGATCCCCGCGGCGAGCGCCTTGGCCGCCCGCTCGAAGGAGGCGACGGCGACCGGGTCCCCGGCGCGTGCGGCGAGGGCCACCGCCGCGGCGGACGTGTCGCCGTCGGGCCCCGGACGCCATCCGCCCTCCACCGCACGCCGCGCGATGTTCGGCCCGCTCGCTATGCGCTCCACGCAGCCACGCGCGCCGCACGGGCAGGGGTCGCCGTCCAGATCGACGCTGATGTGCCCGATGTGCCCCGCGTTCCCCGAGGGGCCCGGGTGCAGCTTGCCCCCGAGGATCAGCCCGCCCCCGACTCCCGTGGACACCACCATGCACAGCGCGTTGTCGTGCCCGCGGGCCGCGCCCTGCCAGTGCTCGGCCGCCGTCATCGCGACGCCGTCCCCGACAAGATCGACCGGCAGGCCGCCGGTGGCCGCGCGCACCCGCTCGACCAGCGGGTAGCCGCGCCAACCAGGCACGTTGACGGGGCTGACCGTCCCCGCCGACGCGTCGACGGGGCCCGCGCTGCCGATGCCGACCGCGCGCGCCCTGTTCCACAGCGGGGAGTGCGTGAGCTCGCCGATGACCTCTTCGACCGCCCGCATCACGGTGTCGCCGTCCTCGCGCGCGGGCGTGGGCCGCTGGGCGCGCAGCAGGATCCGGCCGCGGCCGTCCACCAGGGCGCCGGCGATCTTGGTGCCGCCGATGTCGAGTGCGGCGACGAGGTCCGTGTGCATCAGTGTCAGATCTCCTGGTGAAAGGGCAGGCCGCCCTTCTGGTGAAAGGGCAGACCGGAGAATGCGATGGACAGTCTCTCTTGCATCTGACAACGTTGTCCAGGTTCTATGCTCGACGCCACATCACTTACGCACCACTTTCAGCTCACCCCCGTCGACGACAGGACAGCGCACCGTGGCCGAGACAGCCAGCCGACGACCCGAACCCCGCTACGGCAACCGTCCGACCATGAAGGACGTCGCCGCCCGCGCCGGAGTCGGCCTCAAGACGGTCTCCCGCGTGGTGAACGGCGAGCCGGGCGTCACCCCGGACACCGAACGCCGCGTCCAGGAAGCCATCGACGCCCTGGGGTTCCGCCGCAACGACAGCGCGCGCGTCCTGCGCAAGGGCCGCACGGCCAGCATCGGCCTCGTGCTCGAAGACCTCGCCGACCCCTTCTACGGCCCGCTCAGCCGCGCCGTGGAGGAAGTGGCCCGCGCCCACGGCGCACTCCTCATCAACGGTTCGAGTGCCGAAGACCCGGACCGCGAGCAGGAGTTGGTCCTCGCCCTGTGCGCACGCAGGGTGGACGGTCTTGTCGTCATCCCGGCCGGTGACGACCACCGCTATCTGGAGCCGGAGATCGCCGCCGGTGTCGCCACCGTCTTCGTCGACCGTCCCGCCGGGAAGATCGACGCCGATGTCGTGCTCTCCGACAGCTTCGGCGGCGCGCGCGACGGCGTCGCCCATCTCATCGCCCACGGACACCGCCGCATCGGCTTCATCGGCGACCAGCCGCGCATCCACACCGCCATAGAGCGCCTGCGCGGCTACCGCGCGGCCATGGAGGACGCGGGCATCCCCGTCGAGGACGAGTGGATGTCCCTGGGCCTCACCAACCCGGACCGCGTCGAGCAGGCCACCAAGACGATGCTGAGCGGCCAGGACCCCGTCACGGCGATCTTCGCGGGCAACAACCGTGTGACGGTGACGGTCGTCCGTGTCCTGGCCGGACTCGACCGCCCCGTGGCCCTCGTCGGCTTCGACGACATCGAGCTCGCGGACCTGCTGCAGCCGGGCGTGACCGTCGTGGCCCAGGACGCCGCACAGTTGGGCAGGACCGCCGCGGAGCGCCTGTTCCGTCAGCTCGACGGCGCGTCCGACGCACCGGAGCGCATCGAACTCCCGACCCGGCTCATCAAGCGCGGGTCGGGCGAACTGCCGCCAGCGGTCTGACGGTTGGCGGCGCAAGGGGAGTTACTCGCCTTACTCGCCTTACTTGGCGGAGGGCGTGAGGTCGCCGCGGCGCGGGCCCGAGAAGCTCTGCAGCCGGGCCAGCGTCAGGCCGGTGAGGCGGGTGACCTCGCCGGCGTCGAGGGCGCCGCAGTCCAGGCCGCGCAGCAGGTAGCCGGCAAGCGCCTTGGCCGACGCGGGCTCGTCCGCCACGTCGCCGCCCTCGCGGTGGGCGGCGTACGCGGACAGGCGCGCGGCGGCCTGCTCGAAGCCCTCGCGGTAGAACGCGAACACGGCGGCGTAGCGCGTGGGGATGTGGCCGGGGTGCATGTCCCAGCCCTGGTAGTAGGCGCGGGCCAGGGCGCGGCGCGTGAGGCCGTAGTGCAGCCGCCAGGCGTCGTGCACCTTCTCGGTGGTGCCGATGGGCAGGACGTTGGTGGAGCCGTCCGATACGCGTACGCCGGTGCCCGCCGCCGCGACCTGCATGATCGCCTTGGCGTGGTCGGCGGCCGGGTGGTCGCTGGTCTGGTAGGCGGCGCTCACGTGAAGGCAGGCGCTGTAGTCGAAGGTGCCGTAGTGCAGGCCTGTGGCGCGGCCCTCGGCGGCGCCGATCATGCGGGCCACGGTGGCGGTGCCGTCGGCAGCGAGGATGGACTGGCTGGTCTCGATCTGGATCTCGAAGCCGATCCGGCCCGCCTCCAGACCGCGCACCTTCTCGAACTCCTCCAGGAGGCGCACCATCGCGGTGACCTGCTCGGGATACGTCACCTTGGGCAGCGTCAGGACGAGGCCGTCCGGCAGGCCGCCCGCCTCCATGAGGCCGGACAGGAAAATGTCGAGGGTGCGGATGGCGCGGTCACGCACGTTCTCCTCGAAGCACTTCATGCGGATGCCCATGTACGGGGCTGCCGTGCCGTTCTTGTAGGCCTCGGCGACCAGGCGGGCCGCGCGGGCGGCGTCCTGGTCCTCGTCCGCGCCCTTGTAGCCGTCCTCGAAGTCGATGCGCAGGTCCTCGACGGGCTCGCGCTCCAGCTTGGCGCGCACGCGGTCGTAGACCGGCGCGGCGAGGTCGTCGGCCAGACCGAGGACGGACGCGAAGGTGGCGGCGTCCGGGGCGTGCTCGTCGAGGGCCTTCAGGGCCTGGTCGCCCCACGTACGGATGGTGTCGGCGCCGAAGAGCTCACCGGGGACGTACACGGTGTGGACCGGCTGGCGGGTGCCCGGGTCGCCGGGGTAGCGGCGCTCGAGCTCCGCGTCCACCGGGGCGAGGGAAGCGCTGATGCCCTCGCTGACCGCGCCCGCGAGACTCGTTGCCACCTTCTCTTGCTGACCCATTCCTGCACCCTCCACACGCTCGGGACCCACACACTCAGGACCACTCAGAATCACGAAGAATTTCCGCTTCACGGAATCAACAATCCGCATGGCGAAGTTATCCGTCGACCTTCCCGCTGGTCAACACCCTCTCGTCTGCCGGACCACGTCCGTTCACCCGTGTCTCAGATCCTGCTTCCGCACTCGCGTACCCGCACCTCATCCTGACGTCACCCATTGAAGGAGATCGCGTGCCGAACGACACCCGAGTAACGCGCCGCTTCGGTCTGCAGACCGCGCTGGCCGCGGTGGCAGTGCCCATGGTCACCACCGCCCTTGCCGCATCGCCCGCACGCGCGGTGGAGCGCGCGGGGCGCCGCCTGGAGGTCATGTCGTTCAATCTCCGTTACGCGGGCACCACGCCGCCCAACACCTGGGCCGACCGCCGCCCGGTGACCCGGGAACTGCTTCGCCGCGCGCGCCCCCATGTCATCGGCACCCAGGAAGGCCTCTACCAGCAGGTCCGGGACATCGCCGAGGACCTGGGCCCGCACTACGACTGGATCGGCACCGGCCGGGCGGGCGGCAGCCGCGACGAGTTCATGACCGTCTTCTACGACACCCGCAGACTCGCGCCGATCGAGTACGACCACTTCTGGCTCTCCGACACCCCGGACGTCATCGGATCGAACACCTGGGGCGGCGGCTCCATCCGCATGGTCACCCGGGTCCGCTTCCACGACCTGCGCACGGACACCGAGCTGTACGTCCTCAACACCCACCTCGACAACGCGAGCCAGTACGCCCGCACGCGCGCCGCGAGTCTGATCTCCGAACGGATCGCCGCCCTCGACCCGTCCCTGCCGCTCCTGGTCACGGGTGACTTCAACGTCGCGGCCCACAAGAACCAGGTCTACGACACGATGCTGGGCGCCGGTCTCGTCGACACGTGGGACGCGGCGGCCGAGCGCAGCAAGGCGTACGCCACCTTTCACGGCTACAAGCCGCTGGTGCCGGACGGCGACCGGATCGACTGGATCCTGGCGACACCGGAGGTGCGGGTCCACTCGGCGGCCATCAACACCTTCGCGCTCGGCGGGCAGTTCCCGAGCGACCATCTGCCGGTGCAGGCCTCGCTGACCCTGTGACGCGGCGAGGCCTTCGCCTCCGCTGTGTGCGGTGGCGAAGGCCTCGTACGGTCCGATCAGGTTCAGCCCTTGCGGGTGTTGACCTCTTCGGTGAGGGCGGGGACGACGTCGAAGAGGTCGCCGACGACGCCGTAGTCGACCAGGTCGAAGATCGGGG
>NZ_JBHTSF010000081.1:18616-41473 GCF_042795295.1 Streptomyces sp. NPDC056486 | reverse complement strand
GAAAGATTTCAGCCCGTCCGGCGCTCGAGGACGAACTCGGCGAAGCCGGTGATGACGGCACGCACAAGGCCCAGGGGCCGGCTACCCCGCCACAAACGTTCCCGCGGCCTTGTCGTGCCAGCACTGCCGCCAGGGCCTGTCGAACACGCACCACAGGACCCCGACGATCCCGATGACCAGGACCCCCGGCACCACATAGACGAGCCACCGCTTCAACGCCGTCCCGAACGTCGGCGTCTCGTGCTCCTCCATGTCCCGCACCTGGAGACCGAGGACCTTCTTCCCCAGCGTCCGCCCCCACTTGGCCGTCGGCAGCACCTCATAGAGGACGCCGAAGAGGAGCAGCACGGCAAGGACCATCCCGAGGTACCCCGCCGTGGTGCCGTCGAGCAGCCATACGGTGACCTTCTCGCCGGACATCTTCGCCGCGTCGATCTTGCTGTCGACGTGATCGGCGGCCTTCGTGCCGAGCGGCAGCGCCGCGGCCCCGGTCACGGCCACAAGGAGAACGGTGTCGATGAGCCGGGCGGCGAACCGCTTGCCGAGCCCGGCGGGCCGACCCGCCGCCTGGTTCTGCGCCATCGCGAGGAACGGGTCGCTCGCCACCGGCTTCCACGGCACGACGGGCGGCTGCTGCCCGTCGCCCTCGGCGAGCTGATGCACCTGCTGCGCCCACGAGGGCGAGCCCCCGCCGGGCCCCGATGTCATGGGCGAGACCGAGCCACCCGGTGCACCGCCCTGCTGCGGAACGGACGGCTGAGCGGGGGCGGGAGTGGGGGCGGGTGCAGGAGCGGGGGCCGGGGCCGGGGCAGGTGCTGCGGCCTGGGGAGGTACGGAGGTCTGCCCGGGCGCCGGAGCCTGCTGCGCCGCCGCACCGGCCGACTTCGGGCGGAGCGCCCGGATCGCCATGGTGCCTTCGGTGGCGGGCGAGGCCGCGGTGGGGCGCACCGGCCCTGCGGGCCTGCGGAACGTCACCGTGCCCTCCGCCGTCGGGGGCTGCTGCTGATTCGACGGCTGATTCGACTGCTGATGCGACGGCGTACCTGCCCCGCCCGGCTTGATCGCACGGATCTGCACGGTGCCGGGCCCGTTCGTCTCCGAAGGAGGAGAGGAGGAGGGAGAGGGAGAGGGAGAGGCAGACGGGGAAGAGGAGGGGGTGTCCGCCGGGGGCGACGCACTCGGCACCCGCGGGTCCGCTGAACCCGGAGCACTCCGCTGCTCAGGCCCTCCCCACGAGATCCGCTGCTCCTGCTCGCCACCGAGCCCCGCCTGCCGAGCCGAATCCGCCTGCCACGCGGAGGCAGGTTCGGGCCTGGTCCCGTGCTGCGAGGCATCGGCATCAGCCGCGCCGCCCGATGCCTCAGGCACAGGCGAGGACGCGGGCGACGACGCGGGCATGGGCTCTTCGTCGAAGAAGTGCGGACCGGTCTCCTCCGCGGGCAGGGACGCCGGCGCGGGCGCCGCTCCCGAAGCTCCCGGAGGCGCGAGGAGCAATTCCCCGTCGGTCGGAGCGGGACGGCTGGTCCCGGGCACCCAGGCCGCGCCGTTCCAGTACCGGACATATCCGGGAATGGAAGGATCGGGGTAGTAGCCTTCGCGGGGCCTGTCGTCGCCTGGGGCCGGAGTTGGGGCGCTCATGTCCGTCGTCCCGTATCTGCTCGGGGGTCTTTTTGAGGCTCCACATCTATCAGACCTCTGCGTCCCCCTGCGCGGGTCCTGCCCCACAGACCACTATCCGGGCACAGTTCGCCCTCGTACGGAAAAAGTTTCCGGAACCCGCGTAACGCTCCGCCCCCACCGCGCTCTCTCCTTGCACGGACCCGCTCAAGGGCCCTGAACAAGGAAGGAACAGCACCGACATGCACACCGTGGTGGAACGCGAGCTTGAGCTCAAACTCGTCCTCTCGCCGGAACGCGCCATCCCCGTTCCGGCCCGCCTGACCTACCGCACCGAAGATCCCTACGCCGTCCATATCGCCTTCCACATCGGATCCGATCACCCCGTGAACTGGACGTTCGCCCGCGAACTCCTGGTCGAGGGAGTGTTCAGGCCCTGCGGGCACGGCGACGTCCGGGTCTGGCCGACCAAGGTCGACGGGCGCAGCGTCGTTCTGATGGCGCTGAGTTCACCCGACGGTGACGCCCTCCTAGAGGCACCGGCGCCCGCCGTGTCCGCCTGGCTCGAGCGCACGCTGCGGGTGGTCCCTCCGGGCTCTGAGGCTGAGCGGCTCGGCATCGACGACGGCCTCGCCGAGCTGCTCACACCGACCACGGGCCGCGGCGACGAGCTCTGGCTGCGCGACCCCTGGCCCTCGGACGAGTCCAAGGACGGTGAGTGAGCTCCGCCGCCACGGGGGCGACGCACCAGGAGCTGGGCCGGGATCAGAACAGCTTGCCGGGGTTGAGGAGGGAGAGCGGGTCGAAGGCGGCCTTGATGGAGCGCTGCACCTCCACGCCCACCGGGCCGATCTCGCGTGCGAGCCACTCCTTCTTGAGGACGCCCACGCCGTGCTCGCCGGTGATCGTGCCGCCGAGTTCCAGGCCCAGGGCCATGATCTCGTCGAAGGACTCGCGGGCGCGGCGGCCCTCGTCGATGTCGGTCGCGTCGAAGCAGACCGTGGGGTGGGTGTTGCCGTCGCCCGCGTGCGCGCAGACCCCGATCGTGAGGCTGTACTTATCGGCGATGCGGTCGACGCCCTCGAGCATGTCGGCGAGCTTCGAGCGCGGCACGCACACGTCGTCGATCATCGTCGTGCCCTTGACGGCTTCGAGCGCGGTGAGCGACAACCGCCGCGCCTGGAGCAGCAGTTCGGACTCTGCCGCATCTTCGGCCGGGACCACCTGGGTGGCGCCCGCGGCCTCGCAGAGCGCGCCGACGGCCGCGAGGTCCGCGGCGGGGTCCGACGTGTCGAAGGCGGCGAGGAGCAGCGCTTCGGTGGTCTCCGGGAGGCCCATGTTGGCAAGGGCGTTCACGGCCCTGATGGTCGTACGGTCCATCAGTTCCAGGAGTGAGGGGACGTGCCCCCCTTCCATGATCTTGCATACGGCGTCGCAGGCGGCCTTCGCCGAGCCGAATTCGGCGGCCAGGACGAGCTGTTGGGGCGGCTGCGGCTTCAGGGCGAGGGTCGCGCGGACGACGATGCCGAGGCTGCCCTCGGAGCCGACGAAGAGGCGTGTGAGGTCGTAGCCGGCGACGCCCTTGGCCGTGCGCCGTCCGGTGCTCATGAGGCGACCGTCGGCGAGAACGACGTCGAGCCCGAGGACGTACTCCGCCGTGACCCCGTACTTCACGCAGCACAGGCCGCCCGAGGCCGTGCCGATGTTCCCGCCGATGGTGCAGGTCTCCCAACTGGACGGGTCCGGCGGGTAGTAGAGACCTTGTTCGTTCACTGCGCGGGAGAGCGTGGCGTTGACGACGCCCGGTTCGACGACCGCGATCCGGTCGACGGGGTTGATCTCCAGGATGCGGTCCATCTTGACCAGGGAAAGGACGATGCAGCCCTCGCTGGCGTTCGCGCCGCCCGAGAGGCCCGTGCGGGCGCCCTGCGGCACCACCGGGATCCGTAGCTCGGTCGCGGTGCGCATGACGTGCTGGACCTGCTCGACGGTGCGTGGCAGGACGACGACGGCCGGGGTGCCCGCGTCGCAGAAGCTCGCCATGTCGTTCGCGTAGGAGGACGTGATGTCAGGGTCCGTGAGGACGGCCTCGGCGGGAAGGCCGTCGTGGCCCTCATGGCCCTCGTGGAGGAGTTCGATGAGTGTGCGGCTCATGATCACAGCCTCGCACCCGGGGCCATCGGTGTGAACCCGTGTGCGACGCCGGTCCACATGCCGGGATGTGCTCTTCATATTGACGCACAGTGGGCGCCATGGAGATCGAGAGCCGGTCCGAGTCCGTGACCCCGACCGCACCCCGCGTCTGGAGCGAGTCGCCACGGAGCTCGCGCCGCTCCCGTCTCGTGCGGCGGGCGCTGATCGGCTCCGTCGCCGGGTGCGTGGTGCTCGGCGGTGTCCTGGTGCTGCGGCCCGGCGCGGGCGGGGAGGCGCCGCCGCCCGCTCTCGGGCCCGCCGGGCGGGCGATGGCGGCGGCGGGTGCCGGGGCTCCCGCGGCGCTGCCCGACCTCACGGTCCTTATCGGGGAGCGGGAGGCGCATCTGCGGAAGAATCCCGGTGACGACGAGTCGTGGGCGGTGCTCGGGGCCGCCTACGTCGAGCGGGGTCAGCGGACCGCGGACTCCGCGTACTACCCCAGGGCCGAGAAGGCGTTGCGTACGTCGCTGAAGACGCGGCCGCAGGGGAACGCGCGGGCGCTGACGGGTATGGCGGTGCTCGCGAACGCGCGGCACGACTTCCGCGGGGCGAAGAAGTGGGCCCAGAGCGCGGTGAAGCTGGCGCCGAAGAGGTGGTCGACGTATCCCTCCCTCATCGACGCGTACAGCGGCCTCGGCGATGTGAAGGGCGTGGAGAAGGCCCTGGAGACCCTCCAGGAGCTGAACTCGGACAGCACCTCTGTGATGGCGCGCTCCGGGCAGGTCTACCGGGACCGCGGCTGGCGCGAGAACGCCGCCGTGGCGCTGATGGACGCGGCGGCGCTCGCGGAGGGGCCCGCGCAGAAGGCGGCCTGTGTGTACCTGGAGGGCGAGCTCGCATGGGAGCGGGGCGAGCCCGCGGAGGCCCTGCGCTACTACGAGTCGGCACTGGCCTCGGACCCGGACCACCACCCTTCCCTCGCCGGGAAGGGCCGGGCGCTCGCGGCTCTCGGCCGTACGTCGGAGGCGCTACGTTCCTACCAGAACGCGCTGGTCAGGCAGCCCGCGCCGGAGTACGCCCTGGCCCTTGGCGAGTTGTACGAGTCGCTGCACCTGACGCCGGCCGCGCGGGCTCAGTACGACGTGCTGCGGGCCCGGGTGAAGCAGGAGGGGGTCAACGGCGTCAACGACGAACGGATCCTCGGCCTCTTCGAGGCGGACCACGGGGACGCGGATGAGGCGGTGGAGCGGCTGCGGGCGGAGTTCAAGCGCCACGGGAGTCCGGAGGTGGCGGACGCGTTGGGCTGGGCGCTGTATCGGGCCGGTGAGGGCAAGGAGGCCCTGAAGTACGCGACGCGGGCCACGGACAAGGGGCCGCGGAGCGCGTTGTTCGCTTACCACCGGGGTGAGATCGAGCGGGAGCTCGAAAAGTACGGGGCTGCGCGGCGGCATATCGGCGAGGCGCTGCGCCTCAACCCCCACTTCTCGCCGCTCCTCGTCCCGGATGCCAGGGAGGCCCTGAAGGCCCTGGGCGACCCCCCGGACGGCGGCCCGGACCAGATGTACGCCCCGGGCCCCCCTCCGGCGGCTGCACCCCCGGGCCCCCCTCGCCCAACCCAACAAAGCTGACCCCCACCTCTTCACCTGCGGGCCGTCCCCACCGTCCTGTCCCGGCGCTCCGCGCCGGATCTCTCCCACCCACCCACCCGATCACCCCGCATCACAGGGCTACGGGAAGACCCGCCGCGATGCGGGGCAATCGGGCGGGTGGGCGCGCGATGACGCCCTACGTGCGCGGCCCCGACCCGGGGCAATCGGGCGGGTGGGCGGGGAGCATCCGGCGCGGAGCGCCGGGACAGGCGCAACCGCCCACCGGCCGAAGGCGGACCACGAGCAGGCACCCCGCGTGCACGGTTACACGCAGGGTGATCGGGCGGGTGGGCGGGGAGACATCCGGCGCGGAGCGCCGGGACAGGGGCAGCCAGCCACCAGCCGCGGGCGGACGGCAAGCAGCACCCCACGCACACGTCCGCTACAAGCGCGCCGTGCCGATCAGGGCGTTGCGGGTGATCAGGTTGGTGAGGGCCGGTTCCGGGAGGGAATGAGTGGACGGAGGGCGCAAGGGGAGGACCATGTAGCGGGTCTCCGCGCTGGAGTCCCAGACCGTGATCTCCACCCCGGAGGGCACCGCGAGGCCGAACTCCGCAAGAACCGCCCTCGGTTCCCGCACCACCCGCGACCGATACGCCTCACTCTTGTACCAGCTGGGGGAAGGCCCGAGCAGCCGTACCGGATAGCAGGAGCAGAGGGTGCAGACGACCACGTTGTGCGTGTGGGCGGTGTTCTCCACCACCCGGAGGCGTTGGGGCTGGACGCCGCCCGCCGCGTAACCCAGCTCCGCCACCGCAGACGTACCGTCCGCAAGGAGACGCTCCTTGAACGCCGGGTCTGTCCAGGCCCGCGCCACGACCCGCGCCCCGTTCAGCGGCGACGACCCCGCGAGGAACGCGTCGAGGGCCTCGTCCAGAGCAGCCCCGGCGACGATCCCCCGCTCCTCCAACAGGGTTTCCAAGTGACGTACTTGGCGGGAGATCGCCGCATCCGAGTGCGTACCGGACATCAGCTGCCCCCCGATTCCTGTACCGATTCCTGTACCGATTCCGGTTCCAGGTAGCTCTCCCACAGATCAAGGACCACCCCGTGGTCCCCCTCACCCCACAGCTCCCGCGCAGCGAACCGCACCGCGTACACCTGCTCCACGGGCGCGTCCCCCCGCCCCTGCGAGCTGACGTCTGCCAGCGCGTGCCGCCCCTCGGGTTCGAGCACCACGCCCCGCTTGCCCCGGGCGTAGCGCGGCAGGCGGGTGTGGTGGGCCGGGTCGTGGTGGACGGTGCGGACCTCCGCGCCCGCGACAAAGCGGTCAGGCATCGAGATCACCCTCAGCCAGCTCGCCTTCCGCCACCACACCCTTGCGCACCAACAGCACCCGGATCGCGTGGAACCACCGCTCGTAGTACGACGCCGCCAGGTACTCCCCCGGCGGCATCGTCTCGACCGCGTCCCTGAACTCGTCCAGGTTGTAGACGCCTTCACGCACCAGCGCGCTGTTGAGCGCGAACACCCGCGCCTCCCAGTCCGCGTGGAAGGGCTCCGTGTCGTCGGTGGTGTCGATGGGCCCGAAACCCGTCATCCCGCCGACGTCGTTGATCCTGGCCATGTCCGCACTCTAGCCAGCAACGGGCCCCGGGTCCCCGAATCCCCGGGTCCTACAGGTTGCCCCGCTTCTCCTGCTCCCGCTCGATCGCCTGGAACAGGGCCTTGAAGTTGCCCTTGCCGAAGCCCATCGAGCCGTGCCGCTCGATCATCTCGAAGAAGACCGTCGGGCGGTCCTGGACCGGCTTGGTGAAGATCTGGAGCAGGTAGCCGTCCTCGTCGCGGTCGACCAGGATCTTCAGCTCGCGCAGGGTGTCGACGGGGACGCGCGTCTCGCCCGCCCACTCCCCCAGCGTGTCGTAGTACGAGTCCGGCGTGTCGAGGAACTGGACGCCGGCCGCGCGCATGGTGCGTACGGACTCCACGATGTCGTTCGTGGCGAGCGCGATGTGCTGGACGCCCGCGCCGCCGTAGAACTCCAGGTACTCGTCGATCTGGGACTTCTTCTTGGCGATGGCGGGCTCATTGATCGGGAACTTCACCTTCAACGTCCCGTCAGCGACCACCTTGGACATCAGCGCGCTGTACTCCGTGGCGATGTCGTCGCCCACGAACTCCTTCATGTTCGTGAAGCCCATGACCTTGTTGTAGAAGGCGACCCACTCGTTCATCTTGCCGAGCTCGACGTTGCCGACGCAGTGGTCGATCGCCTGGAAGGTCCGCTTGGCGGGCCCCTCGACGATCGGGGAGGCGGCCTTGAATCCGGGCAGGTAGGGGCCGTCGTAGCCGGTGCGGTCGACGAGGGTGTGGCGGGTCTTGCCGTACGTCGCGATGGCGGCGAGGACGACCGTGCCGTGCTCGTCCTTGACCTCGTAGGGCTCGGTGATCCCGCGGGCACCGTGCTCGACGGCGTACGCGTACGCGGCGCGCGCGTCCGGCACCTCGATGGCGAGGTCGACGACGCCGTCGCCGTGCTCGGCGACGTGGCCCTCGATGAAGTGGCCCCAGTCGGTCGAGGCCTTGATGACGGAGGTGAGGACGAAGCGGGCGCCGCCGTTGGTGAGCACGTACGACGCGGTCTCGCGGCTGCCCGTCTCCGGTCCGGAGTACGCCACGAGTTTCATGCCGAAGGCCGTGGAGTAGTAGTGCGCCGCCTGCTTGGCGTTGCCCACGGCGAAGACGACCGCGTCCATTCCCTTGACCGGGAAGGGGTCGGCCTCGCGCGCGGTGTGGGGGGTGGTGGCCGTGTGCTGAGTGTTCGCAGTAGTCGCCATGTCCGCAGGCTCCCGCCGTATCGCAAGGTGCGCAATAGTTTGCGTTTTCAGTGGGCAATCTGCCCAGCGACAGGTCACGATCAGCGGGCTATCTGTACATCATGACCACCCCACGAGCGGAGAAGAACGCACCATGACGATCGATCATCTGGACGGCAGGCTCATCGTGCTGCTCGCCCGCGAACCCCGCATCGGTGTCCTGGAGGCGTCGCGCCGCCTCGGCATCGCGCGCGGGACCGTGCAGGCCCGGATGGACCGTCTTCAGTCGAACGGAGTCATCCGCGGCTTCGGCCCCGAGGTCGACCCCGCCGCCCTGGGCTACCCCGTCACCGCCTTCGCCACGCTGGAGATCAAACAGGGCCAGGGCGCCGACGTACGGGCGCATTTGGCCACCGTCGCCGAGGTCCTCGAACTGCACACCATCACCGGCCACGGAGACATGCTCTGCCGTCTCGTCGCGCGTTCGAACGCGGATCTCCAACGTGTGATCGACCGGGTCCTGGGTTTTGATGGCATCGTCCGGGCCTCCACGGCGATCGTCATGGAGAACCCTGTTCCGCTGCGGATCATCCCGCTGGTCGAACAGGCGTCAGAAGACACCTGATGCGGGTAAGTAGCTGCGGGTAGACAAGAGAACGAACGGCCGAACAAGCACAACGAACAGCACGAACAGCACGAACAGCCGAACAGACACAGCGCGGTACGCCCCCACGACGTACGCGGCACGCGGGCACCGGGAGCCTCCCGGCGCCGTCTGAACCGCGCCTGGGCGAGGTGAGCAGTTCAGTGAACTTCTGGGACTACCTCGGCAACCGCCACCAGCAGTTGCTGACGGACGCGTACCAGCACGCCAGTGCGGTCTTCCAGTGCATGGTCGTGGCGACCGTCATCGGAGTACTGATCGGCGTCATCACGTACCGCAGCGACTGGGCGGGCAATCTGGCCACGACCGCGACCTCCACCATCCTGACCGTCCCCTCGCTCGCCATGATCGGTCTGCTGATCCCCGTCGTCGGCCTCGGTGTCGCCCCGACGGTCATCGCACTGACCCTCTACGGCCTGCTCCCCATCGTGCGCAACGCCATCGTCGGCCTGCGCGGCGTCGACCCCTCACTGGTCGACGCCGCGAAAGGCATCGGCATGTCGCGTGCCGCGCGCCTGGTGAAGGTGGAGCTGCCGATCGCCTGGCCGCCGATCCTGACCGGCATCCGCGTCTCGACGCAGATGCTGATGGGCATCGCGGCCATCGCCGCGTACGCGTCGGGGCCCGGCCTCGGCAACGAGATCTTCCGCGGCATCGGCTCGCTCGGCAGCAAGAACGCGCTCAACCAGGTGCTCGCGGGCACGCTCGGCATCATCATCCTGGCGCTGCTCTTCGACGCCGCGTACGTACTGATCGGCCGCCTGACCATCTCGAGGGGTATCCGTGTCTGAGACCACCGCGACCAACACCGACGACGGGGCGACGGCCGCGGGTGCGGCGGCCCCGAACGCCACCACGGGCGCGACGATCGAGCTGGAGAACCTCACCAAGCGGTACGCGGGCAGCAACGACCCCGCGGTGGACAGCGTCAGCATGGAGATCAAGGCGGGTGAGATCGTCATCCTCGTCGGCCCGTCGGGCTGCGGTAAGTCGACCACGCTGAAGATGATCAACCGGCTCATCGAGCCGTCGAGCGGCCGCATCCGCATCGGCGGCGAGGACGTCACCGACATGGACCCGGTCAAGCTGCGCCGCAAGATCGGGTACGCGATCCAGTCGTCCGGGCTCTTCCCCCACATGACGGTCGCCCAGAACATCGCTCTCGTACCGAAGATGATCGGCTGGGGAAAGTCGAAGATCAAGAATCGGGTCGAGGAGATGCTCGACCTCGTCGGGCTCGACCCGGCCGAGTTCCACGGCCGCTATCCGCGCCAGCTCTCCGGCGGACAGCAGCAGCGCGTCGGCGTGGCGCGGGCCCTGGCGGCCGATCCGCCCGTCCTCCTGATGGACGAACCCTTCGGCGCGGTCGACCCGATCACCCGCGACCACCTCCAGGACGAGCTGATCCGGCTCCAGCACGAGCTGCACAAGACGATCGTCTTCGTCACGCACGACTTCGACGAGGCCATCAAGCTCGGGGACCGCATCGCGGTGCTCAGAGAGCGCTCGCACATCGCGCAGTTCGACACCCCGGAAGCCATCCTCACCAACCCCGCCGACGACTTCGTCTCCGGTTTCGTGGGCGCGGGCGCGGCCCTGAAGCGGCTCAACCTCACCCGCGTACGCGATGTGGAGATCGCCGACTTCGCGACGGTGACCGTCGACGACCCGCTCCAGGACATCTTCGACAAGCTGCGTGACAGCGGCACGAACGAACTGCTGCTCCTGGACAAGCGCCGCCGTCCCTACAAGTGGCTGCGGCGCGGCGATCTGATGCGCGCCGATGGTTCGCTTGCCCGCGCGGGCACCCTCGTCCACGACACCGTCACCCGCGACGCCACCCTGCGCGACGCGCTCGAAGCGGTCCTCACGGACAACGCGGGGCGGGTCGCGGTCACCGGGCGGCGCGGCGAGTTCACCGGCGTCGTGGACATGCAGACCCTGATGAACTCCGTCCACGAAATGCTGGAGGCCGACCGGCTCGACGCCGTGGAGCACCAGCATGAACTGCAGGAACAGCGTTCCCTGGTGACCCACCACGAGCAGGAGGGCGACGGAGGGGCGGCGCAGGCGTGAGCGGCACCCCCGGGGGCAACCCCCGGATCCCCGAGCACAAGCCGTCGCCCGGCGGCGGACCCGATCCACGGTCCGGCGACGGGCCAGGACCACGGCCCGACGGCGAGCACGAGGTCAAGGGCCACCGCTTCCGCGACACGGGCGAGGCTGCCGAGCAGGAGGCCCCGCCCCCGCCATCGGCGTCGGCCACGGGCCGGGCGCGGCGGCGGATCGGCTGGCAGAAGCTGACCGTCCTGCCCGCGTTCCTGATCGTGCTCCTGCTGCTCACCTGGTGGTGGTTCCAGCGGGCCGACCTGGACTCGATCTCCACGAACGCCCTGGCGGACGGCAATGTCTGGCTCAGGCTCCGCCAGCACATCCAGCTGACGGTGATCTCCACCTTCTTCGTGCTGATCATCGCGATCCCGCTCGGCATCCTGCTGACCCGCAAGAAGCTCCGCAAGGGGGCGCCCGTCGCGATGGCCCTGGCCAACATCGGCCAGGCGACACCGGCGATCGGCCTCCTCGCCCTCCTGGTGATCTGGATCGGCATCGGCGAGAAGGCGGCCCTGATCGGCATCATCATCTACGCCGTCCTGCCGGTCCTCTCCAACACGATCGCGGGCCTGAACGCCAATGACCCGACCCTCCTGGAGGCCGCGCGCGGCATCGGCATGTCGGCGTGGGGAGTCCTCGGCAAGGTCGAACTCCCGCTGGCCGTACCGCTGATCCTCGCGGGTGTGCGCACCGCGCTCGTCCTGAACGTCGGCACGGCGACGCTCGCCACGTTCGGCGGTGGCGGCGGGCTCGGCGACCTCATCACCACCGGGATCACCAACCAGCGGATGCCGGTGCTCATGCTCGGCTCGATCCTGACGATCGCGCTCGCGCTGCTCGTGGACTGGCTGGCCTCCCTGGCCGAACTGGTCCTGCGTCCGCGCGGCTTGGAGGCGGGGTCATGAGGACGAGGACGAGAGTGAAGCCGAGGATGACGTTGCGTACGGCGGCCGTCGGTGTCGTGGGCGGGGCCCTCCTGGTGAGCTGCGGCCTCACCAGCGGCAGCCCGATGGTGGACGACGTCAAGCCGGGCACGATCGGCAAGGGGCTGCCTCTGAAGGGCACCGACCTCACCGTCGCGTCCAAGGAGTTCACCGAGCAGCTGATCCTCGGCGCGATCATGGGCATCGCCTTCGAGGCGGCAGGCGCGGATGTCCTCGACCGGACGGGCATCCAGGGCTCGATCGGCGCCCGCGAGGCCGTCAAGAGCGGTGACGCGGACGCCATGTACGAGTACACGGGCACCGCCTGGATCACGTACCTCGGCAACTCCGAGCCCATCGACGACCCGCAGAAGCAGTGGGAGGCGGTGCGCAAGGCGGACGCGAAGAACGGCATCACCTGGCTGCCGCCCGCCGAGCTCAACAACACCTACGCGCTTGCCGTCAACCGGAAGAACGAGGCCAAGTACAAGCCGAAGACGCTCTCCGACGTGGCGGCCCTGTCGAAGTCGGACCCGAAGGCGGTCACGCTGTGCGTGGAGAGCGAGTTCTCCTCGCGCGAGGACGGTCTGCCGGGCATGAAGAAGGAGTACGGGATGCAGATCCCCAACTCCAACATCACCAAGATGGACACCGGGATCATCTACACCCAGGTCTCCAAGGGGTCGTGCGTGTTCGGCGAGGTCTTCACCACGGACGGCCGCATCAAGGCGATGGACCTGGCGGTGATGAAGGACGACAAGCACTTCTTCCCCAACTACAACGCCGCCCCGTCGATCAACGCCAAGGCGCTGAAGGAGCATCCGGAGATCGCGGAGGTCCTGGACCCCATCACGAAGAAGCTGAACAACACGGTGGCGCAGGAGCTGAACTCCAAGGTGGATGTGGACGGCCAGGACCCGCATGAAGTCGCGAAGAAGTGGCTGATCCAGGAGGGGTTCGTCAAGGAGTAGACCTGGCTGGGCACTTACCGGAGTCACAGCCTCCAGAAGTTACAAAGACTCCGTTGCAAAGAAATGGTTGCAACGGAGTCTTTGCATGCCTACGCTCGCAGACATGACGGAACAGCCGCAGCCTCAGAAAGCCCGTACGCTCGACGCCCGTTCTTTGCGAGGCATCGCTCACCCCTTGCGGATGCGGCTACTCGGTTCGTTGCGCATCGATGGCCCGGCCACGGCGTCCCAACTCGCGTCCCGGTTCAGTGAATCGAGTGGCTCGACCAGCTACCACCTGCGCCAACTCGCGGCACACGGCTTCGTCGAGGACGACCCGCAGCCCGGCAAGGGGCGGGAGCGGTGGTGGCGGGCGACGCATCAGTACACGGAGTTCAGCGACACGCTCACCCGCGACGCGGACCCGGCGGTACGCGGGGCAGCCGCCCTGTACATGCACGAGGTCGCGGCCCTGCACGCCGAGGCCCTGTCCACCTGGGTCGGCACAAGCCACGAATGGCCCGAGGAGTGGCAGGCCAGCGCGGACATCAGTGACACGGCCCTGCGACTCACTCCGGCACTGGCGAGCGAGCTGGACGAGAAGGTCCGTCAACTGATCGAAAGCTACCGCGAGTCGGCGCCCACGGAAGACGACCCGCAGGCCGAACTCGTACGCATCCACACGCACGTGTTCCCGACGCGACGACCCGACTGAGAGGGACCGCCAGCCATGCACCCGGACGTACACCTTCTGCTGCACCACACCCGCGCCGCCGAACTCCACCAAGCGGCACCCTTACGGAGGCACCACACCCACCTGCGTACTCAACTGGGCTGGACGATGGTCGAGTTAGGCCTACGCCTGGTCAGCAGCTCGGAACTTTCCCGCCCTTGTCCAGCGCCCGCAGCGACTCGACCGTTTCCTTCAGTGTCGTGATCGGAATCAGCCGCAGCCCCTTCGGCAGCTCCGCCTGAGCGTCCGAGCACTCGGCCTTGGGGACCAGGAAGACCGTCGCCCCGTCCCTCTTCGCGGCCTGGGTCTTCATCGAGACTCCGCCGACCGGGCCGACCTCGCCGTCGTCGGCGATCGTGCCGGTGCCCGCGATCTTCCGGCCGCCCGTCAGGTCCCCGCCGCTGCCGTTGCCGTCGAGCAGGTCGATGATGCCGAGCGAGAGGAAGAGCCCCGCGCTCGGGCCCCCGATCTTGCCGAGGTCGACCTTCACCTTCACCTTGTCGGTGCCGTCCACGCCGTTCTCTTCCAAGTAGGAGAGCGCGGCCCGCGTGGCCGTGTCCTGCGACTTCTTCATGTCGCCGAGGTTGTGCTTCTCGACTTCCTTCACGTTGTTGCCGGTGGGGTACACCGAGTCCTTGGGCATCACGGAGCGGTCCGTACGGAACCAGCCGTCCACCACGTCGCTCAGGCTCACGTCCGTGTCGGGCCCCGTGGCCACGATCGTCGTCATCCGCAGCTGCCCGCTCGTCTCGCGGGTGGGCGCACCGGTGATCGTGATGACCCGCTTGCCCTCGCTCGTGCCCAGTACGTTCGCCGTCGACCCCGGCTGGGCCACGGCGAACGGCAGCGGCGCGAGGCCGGCGACGGCGAACAGGGCGACCACGGGCACGGCACAGACGGCGAGGACCTTGGGGCGCGTGAGACGAGAGAGGGAGAACACGGAATCAATCTAACGTGATCGGATCAGCGGACAGGACTCAGCGCAGGGCGTCGGCCACTTCGCGGGCCGCATCCACCACCCGTGGCCCCACCCGCTCCGGCACGGAGTCCGACAGCATGACGACTCCGACGCTGCCCTCTATCCCCGTCACGCCGACCAGAGGCGCCGCCGCTCCACTCGCGCCCGCCTCCAGCTCCCCGTGCGTGAGCGCGTACCCCGGATCGGTGGCGAGGCCCTGCCGGGCGGCGAGGATCGCCCGGCCCGCGGCGCCCCGGTCCAGGGGGTGCCTGAAGCCGGTGCGGTAGGCCACGTGGTAATCCGTCCAGGTGGGCTCGACGACGGCGACGGCGAGGGCTTCGGTGCCGTCGACGAGGGTCAGATGCGCGGTCGCCCCTATGTCCTCGGCGAGGGAGCGCAACGCGGGCAGCGCGGCCTCCCGCACCAGCGGATGCACCTGGCGGCCTAGCCGCAGGACACCGAGTCCGACCCTGGCCCGGCCGCCCAGGTCACGGCGGACCAGCGCGTGCTGCTCAAGGGTGGCGAGGAGGCGGTACACCACGGTGCGGTTCACACCGAGCTTGTTCGAAAGCTCGGTGACGGTGAGCCCGTGATCGGTGTCGGCCAACAGCTTGAGGACACGCAGTCCCCGGTCGAGCGTCTGGGAAGTCTCCGCGGTCACGACGCCCACTCCTTAGATGAGGGTCGACGGCCCCTTTACGCGGCGGTTGCGTCGCCGGTCCCGTGGGCGACGCGCGTCAGAGGCCGCCGGTCGGAACTCCGGCTGCGCTCCGCGGCGGCGCTGCCACGGGGCGTGTACGTTTCGGGGACATTAGCGAGGCCGTCCCGCTCAGCGGAAGACTCCGTCCAGAATCCGGGCACGAGACGAGCTGTTAGGGGCGCATTGCCCCTATACGCGGGGGCCCGCCGTCGGACGTACGCACGACTCCCGCACACGGAACGCACCCGTCCTCCCCCGCCGCCCCGGGCCCAGGAAGCCTCCGACCGCGCCGGGCCCTACTTCATGCGGGTGGCCCACTCCCCGACCTTCGCGATCCGCTGCCGCAGCTGCCCACCGGTGGCCTCCGCGCTGGGCGGGCCGCCACACGTGCGGCGCAGCTCGGTGTGGATCACGCCGTGCGGCTTCCCGCTCTGGTGGGAGTACGCGCCGACCATCGTGTTGAGCTGCTTGCGCAGTTCGAGCATCTCCTTGTGGGAGACCACGGGCCGCCGCTCGGCGGGCAGTTCGAGAAGGTCGGCCTCGTCGTCGGGCCGCTTCTTGCTGTGCGCGATCTGCCGCGCCTGCCGCTTCTGGAGCAGCATCTGCACCTGGTCGGGTTCGAGGAGCCCGGGGATGCCGAGATAGTCCTGCTCCTCCTCGCTCCCGGGGTGCGCCTGCATCCCGAACTCGGCGCCGTCGAAGAGAACCCGGTCGAAGACGGCGTCGGACTCCAGCGCCTCGAAGGAGAACTGCTCCTGCTCGCCGGTGTCCTCGTCCTCCTCCTTGTTCGCCTCGTCCATCTCCTTCTCGGACTCGGCGTAGGGGTCCTCTTCCCCCTCCTTCTTCGGCTTGTCGAGCACGTGGTCGCGCTCGACCTCCATCTCGTTGGCATGGCCGAGCAGGTCGGGGACCGTGGGCAGGAAGACCGACGCGGTCTCGCCGCGCCGCCGGGAACGTACGAAACGGCCGACGGCCTGCGCGAAGAAGAGCGGCGTCGAGATGGTGGTCGCGTACACACCCACCGCGAGGCGCGGCACGTCGACGCCCTCGGAGACCATCCGGACCGCGACCATCCACCGGTCGTTGCTCGCGGTGAAGTCGTCGATGCGCTTGGACGCGCCGGTGTCGTCGGAGAGGACGACGGTGGCCTTCTCCCCGGTGAGCTCGCGGATCAGCTTGGCGTACGAGCGTGCGGAGTCCTGGTCCGAGGCGATCACGAGCCCGCCCGCGTCCGGGATGGCCTTCCTGACCTCGGTGAGGCGCTTGTCGGCGGCCTTGAGGACGTTCGGCATCCACTCGCCGCGCGCGTCCAGGGCCGTCCGCCAGGCCTGCGAGATGGCGTCCTTGGTCATCGGCTCGCCGAGCCGCGCCGCGATCTCGTCACCGGCCTTGGTGCGCCACCGCATGTTGCCGGAGTAGGAGAGGAAGATGACGGGACGGACGACGCCGTCGCCGAGCGCGCTCCCGTATCCGTACGTGTAATCGGCGGCCGACCGCCGGATGCCGTCGTTCCCCTCCTCGTACGCGACGAAGGGGATCGGGTTGGTGTCGGACCGGAAGGGCGTACCGGTGAGCGCGAGGCGCCGCGTGGCGGGTTCGAAGGCTTCGAGGCAGGCCTCGCCCCAGGACTTCGAGTCACCGGCGTGGTGGATCTCGTCGAGGATGACGAGGGTCTTGCGCTGCTCGACCCGATTCCGGTGCAGCATGGGCCGCACGCCGACACCGGCGTACGTGATGGCGACGCCTTGGTACTCCTTGCTGAGCGGCCCCGCGCTGTACTCGGGGTCCAGCTTGATCCCTATCTTGGCGGCGGCCTCCGCCCACTGCTTCTTCAGGTGCTCGGTCGGCGCGACCACCGTCACCTGCTGCACGACATGGTGGTGCAGCAGCCAGGAGGCGAGCGTCAGCGCGAACGTCGTCTTGCCTGCGCCGGGTGTCGCGACGGCGAGGAAGTCACGCGGCTGCTCCTGGAGGTACCGCTCCATCGCCCCCTGCTGCCAGGCGCGCAGCTTGTTGGCGGTGCCCCAGGGGGCGCGGCCGGGGAAGGCGGGAGAGAGGTGGTGGGACGAGGCGGAGTTGGCGGCGGTGGTAGTCACGGTCTCCGGTTTTTGGCAGCTCGGGTACGTACGACAACCGGGCCACCCTACCGGTGTTGTGTTGACGCGCGGCTGATGACGATGCGGGGTCAGGGGTGGGTGCGACGGGTGTCACACGGCTTGCTCAGGGCGTACGTTCCTTCAGCCGCGTGCCCACCCAGGCCCCCACCAGGGCGACTGCCGCCATCGGCAGGAAGACGGCGACGAAGGCCACCGGGTGGGACCCGCTCGCCTCGCCCGCGCCATGTGCGACACCCACCGTTCCCCCGCCCAGCGCGGCGAACGCGGCGCCGCCGATGGCCAGCAGCAGGGCGTTGGAGAGGCCGTCGGAGATCTGGAGGGCGGCGGAGTTCGCGCCCGCGTCCTTCGGGGGTGAGAGGCGCAGGAGCAGCACGCTCGTCGAGCCGATCACCGTGCCCATGCCGAAGCAGCCGAAGGCCCAGGCGACGGCGACGATCCACACCGGGACGGCGGCGATCAGCACGGTCGGCGCGGTCGCGATGGCAGCGGCGACCAGCACCATTCCGGTCACCATCAGCCGCGTCCGGTACGTCTCCATGCGCGGCCGGGACTGTACGTACGAACCCGCTGCCCAGGTCGCCCCACCGACGGCCAGCGAGAGCCCGGCCAGGGTCGGCGAGAGCCCGCGCTGGGTGACCAGCATCAGGGGCACGAAAGACTCGGCGGCGATGAAGGAGCCGGCGGCGATGCCCCGCAGGAGCACGACGGAGGGCAGGCCACGGACGGCCCGGTACGTGCCGCGCGGGAGAAGACCGAGCACGGCGGGCACGAGCACGACCGCCCCGAGCGCTGCGGGCAGCAGCGACAGCCACCGCAAGTCCTGCCCGGCGTACTGGAGGAGCCCGGCCCCCAGCGAGATCCCGAGCGCGAGCCGGATGCGGCGTCGGTCGAAGGGCCCGGCGGGCGCATCGGAGACGGGCCCGGCGGCCCTGCGCCGGATCTGCGGCAGGGCGAGCGCGAGCGGCGCCGCGACGAGTACCGGGATCCCGACGAAGACCCACCGCCACCCCAGGTGCTCGGTGACCGTCCCCGCGACGAGCGGCCCGACCACGGACGGCACGACCCAGCTGGCCGCGAACGCCGCGAGGATGGACGGACGCAGGTGCTCCGGGTAGGCGCGGCTGACGACGACGTACAGCGCGACGATGACGAGACCGCCGCCGAGCCCCTGCACGGCGCGGCCCAGGATGAACATCCACATGGCCCCGGCGGTCCCGGACAGCAGCAGCCCCGCCGCGAAGCCGCCGATCCCGGTGGCGAGCGGTCCAAGGGGCCCGCGCCGGTCGGCCCACTGCCCCGAGAGCACCATGCCGAAGAGGCTGGTGGTGAAGTACGCGGAGAAGGCGAAGGCGTAGAGGGAGACCCCGTCCAGCTCACGGGCGGCCACCGGCATCGCGGTCCCGACAGCGGTCGCCTCGAAGGCGATGAGCAGGACCACGGAGACGATGCCGAGACTGAGCGCCCGGTAGGGGGCACGCAGGATCCCGCCCTCCAGCTCGGAGGGCGGGACTATCGGGGCGGCAGCGACCTCGGCGTCGCGCGGTTCCAGGGCGCTCATGTCCGCCAGCGTAAGGGGCGTAGCTGCTGGTGGCCCCTGTCCGAGGTCGGTGGCCTTCTGGTCCCTTGGTCGTACGCCTCCGCTGCCGTCGCTGGCCCTGGCGATCGGGAAGCGCTCACGCGACCGGTGGCTGGTATCACCTGGCTACCTTGATACCGAGCCGGTATCATCGATGTATGGCGATGACACTTCGACTCCCCGACGACCTCGACCAGGCCCTCACCGAGCGCGCCCGCCGCGAGCGGCGCAGCAAGCAGGAGCTCGCCATCGAGGCCATCCGCGACGCCCAGAACCGAGCCGAGCTGAAGGTCGATGACGTCCTGGCCGAGCTGATGGACAGCGACGCGGAGATCCTGGACTACCTCAAGTGACCGAAGTGCGGTATGTCCAGATCGACGAGATCCTCACGATCGCCCGCACGGTCAACCGTACTGAACACAGCGTGCGCGACATGGGGCTGCTGGTCTCAGCGATCGAACGGCCCCGGACCAACGTGTTCGGGATCGAGGTATATCCCACCCTCCACGCGAAGGCGGCGGCCCTGCTGCACTCGATTGCCCGCAACCACGCGCTGATCGACGGCAACAAGCCCACCGCCTGGCTGGCGACGCGCTTCTTCCTGCGAGTCAACGGCGTGAGCGCTGCTGTCCGCCCGCCACACGTCTCTGTCGCGGGCCCATTCGTCGAGGAAGTCGCTCAGGACAACATCGACGTGCCGACCATCGCCAAGCGTCTGTCGGCCTGGTTCCCCGTCTCCTGACGGCATCAAGGGACAGGCGTGACGACCTTGACAGCAGGTCAGCGCTCGGTTGCGGCGTACGTGACGAAGTCACCCCATGCGGCGGGGGCGAAGGCCAGCTGGGGGCCTTGGGGGATCTTGGAGTCGCGGAGGTGGATGGTGGCGGGGGTGGTGGCTACCTCTACGCAGTCCTCGCCGTTACTGCTGCTGCTGTAGCTGCTCTTGTGCCACTCCAGGGCGACCTCGACGCAATCGCCGGACTCGTTGCTGCTGCTATAGCTGCTCTTGAACCACTCCAGCCCGGAGGCGTCTCCGGCAGAAGCCTTGCGGGTCATGTCTCTCCCAGCACTTGCTCGATGAAGGCCAGTGACTGTCGTGGCCTGAGGGCCTGAGCCCGGATCATCCCATAGCGCAACTCAAGGATCCTGAGCTGCTTCGGGTCGGAAACAGGGCGTCCGCCGAACGCCCCATCGGAGCGCCCCACTGCCGTGCCGTCATGGAATTTCAGCACTTCGATCAGCCCTCCCATTCCGGCATGGTCCTCGCAGTCGAGCGGCATCACTTGGAAGGTGACATTCCGCAACTGGGCTACCACCACGAGGTGTTCGAGCTGCCGACGCAGCATCATTCTTCCTCCGATGGTGCGCCGTAGCGTCGCCTCCTCCTGCACAAAGTTCAGGGTTGGCGCAGGCGAACGTTCGAAGACCGCCCGCCGGGCCATACGCGCTGCCACGTCTCGCTCCACTTGATCCTGCGTGTAAGAGGGGTGCCGCATCTCGAACAGTGCCCGCATGTGCTCTTCGGTTTGCAGCAGACCGTGGATGTTGTGATGGCTGTAGAGCCCGATCTCGACCGCCTGCGCCTCCAGCTTCGCCAGATCCCTGGCCTTCTTCGGGTACCGCGCCTTCTCCATGTCCTTCTTCATCGCGGAGACGAGTCCTCCAGCACCGAGGACCTCGTCCACCTTGTCCAGATACTCAGGGCGCGGGATTCTTGCCCCGCGCTCCACCTTCCGGACCTGGTCCTCCCCGTACCCAAGCGCCTCCGCGAACTCGGCCACGCGAAGGCCCGCCGCTTCCCTCCGCAGCTTGAGCTGGTGACCGACCACCTCTACCACCGCACTGATCTCGTCCTCAGGGTCGACGTCCCAACCAGGCTCATCCGCCCCGCCGTTACGTTCATCGCCGCCACGTTCCACGTCCATCGCGCCACCTCCGACGTACCGTCCAAGCCCAACGCGCACTCGTACCCGTACGTCACCCGGGACAGCCGGGACAAGCCAGGACAAGCGCGGGACAAACGCGGTACGCACAGCCCGCGCCGCTGTTCACGGTACGCACGCACCGCCACGCTGAGTGACGTGAATCAAGAAACCATCCGGACCCCGATCCCCGTACACCAGTTCACGATCCTGCTGTCCGCCACCCGCAGAGGCGCCCGCCTGGCACGGCTCCTTGCGGGTGAGCAACTGCGCTCCTGGGGGCTGCCGTTCGAGGCGGCGGAGCAGATCGTCGCCGAGCTGGCGAGCAACGCCGCGCTGCACGGTCACGTACCGGGCAGAAGCTTCCGCCTGGCGCTCAGGCTCACCGAGGCGGCCACGCTCCGTATCGAGGTGACGGACGCGAGGGCGGACCGCAGCCCACCGGCAGACGCGCAACTCCCGCCCGCCGATGCCGAGTCAGGCCGAGGTCTACTCCTCGTTGCCGCCCTGTCCGACCGCTGGGGCACCAAGCTGGGCTCGCCCCTCTGCAAAACAATCTGGGCGGAAATCAACCTCTCCATCCACATGTGACCCCATCGGGGTTTCCACGCCCTGGTGGACCCGCGACCGGCGGGGCGCGACATCAAGAACGTAAGAAACGAGGGAGAGAACCCCTCCAACCCACCCCAAACCCCGCCGCCGTCACTCACATGGGTGATCTCCCCCAACGCAACTGGCGCATATGCCAGTTCGCGGTGCAAGCTCGGCCTCGACAACTCCAGACACAAGACGGCCCCCGCCGGGACTGCAATCCCAAGGCGAGGGCCTGACACCAAGGAAGCAGGACCTTCCCGATGGCTGATCAGCAGCTTAACGCGCCCCCGTGCGCACCGCCCCTCGTTCCCTCCTCTGGGATCGGACACGTCAACCGCCGCCACGCGGAGCGCTTCACCGTGGTCGGCAACCACCTCACCCAGCACCCCGAGCTGACCCTCACGGCGATCGGCCTGGCCGCCCACATCCAGTCGCTGCCCACAGGCGCCAAGGTCAGCATCAAACGCCTGGCCGACCGCTTCCCCGAGGGGGAGGTCCGCATCGCCGCCGCCCTGCGCGAACTGGAAACCCACGGCTACCTCACCCGCACCCGGGAACGCCTGCTGTCCGGCCACGTGATTACGCGAACGGTGTCGTACAACAACCCGCCCGCGATGGCGGCAGCTCAGCCACCGCCGAGGCCCACCCCGGCGCCCCCAAAAGCTCCCCGGCCCCTCCCCCTCCCCGCCGCGCACGACACCGCCGCGACCACCCTCCTCACGGACCTGCGGCGCCACGACCCCCGCCTCCTGCTCGCCGAACGGGACGTACACCGCCTCGCACCGGCTGCCACGGCCTGGCTGGAGCGCGGCATCTCTCCGGAAGCAGTGCGCCGCACACTCACCGCAGCGCTCCCCACCGCCCCGATCCACCACCCGGCAGCCCTGCTGGCCCACCGCCTGACAGAGTTCCTCCCACCCCCGCTCCCGCCCACCCCGGCGGCCCCATCCCGCCCGGACCCCCTCCATAACTGCGACCACTGCGACCGAGCCTTCCGCGCCCCGCAGCCGGGCCACTGCCGCGAGTGCACGGCGCTCTCCGCTACGGCGGCGGCGTAGACCGAAAGCAGAGCCAGAAGGGAGCCGCGAGATCCACGCAGCGAAGGGCTTGATTAGCGTGGTTTCTGTGGGTGGGGGCTGAGCGAGCCTCCACCCCCTGTGGGTCCACTCGGGCCGGTGGGGGCTGGCTTTCGCCGCCTGATGTTCGGACGTGGCCACAGGGTTGGCACCGGGGTTTACACGACACGGCAGGCCCGGCCCCGTGAACGGTGTCAATGATCGTGGCCGCCCCGAAGCCCGGCCACCACCAACAGACAAAAGACGCAGCAACAGCAACGACGGCTGCTACTGCGGGCGGCAGGCGGCAGGCGGCAGGCGGCAGGCGGCAGGCGGCAGGCGGCAGGCGGCAGGCGGCAGGCGGCAGGCGGCAGGCGGCAGGCGGCAGGCGGCAGGCG
>NZ_JBHTSF010000081.1:0-18516 GCF_042795295.1 Streptomyces sp. NPDC056486 | reverse complement strand
GCAGCAACGACGACGGCGGCGAAGGGATACGGCCGCCACCCGTCCCCCGCTGGACGTCACCACCCGGCCCCTCACCGTCGATCGCCATCGCGGACCGCCCCTCCTCACCCCCGAACCACCGCTCACCATCACCCGGCCGCCTTCCGGCGCCGATGGGCGTCCATTGCAGAAAAGTCCCACCTGTTCCGGCGGTGAGCTGGGGTTATGCGGGGAGGGAGTGGGACTTTCTTGCAATGGCCCCCATGAGGTCCCACCCGCGCCCCACCCGCCCCTGTTGCTGCCGCCTTTCGGCACACCTGGCGGGGGTCGCGGTTGGAGGGGCGGTACGGGCCATTGGCCCTTGGCCCTTGGTTGTGTGTCGTGGAGAGGGATTGCTCAATCGGGGCCCGTACGTGGATCAGCCGACGAAAGCCAGCCCCCACCGACCCGAGCACGCCCACACGGGATGGAGGCTCGCTCAGCCACCCACCCACAACAACCACGCCAATCAATAGGGGGAGACCCCGGCCCGCTGCTCGCCGAGGCCCAGAAGATCCTGGGCGCGGCGACCAAGAAGGACACCGTGAGCCAAACACTCGCCGGCATCAGGCAGCGCTCCGTACGCGCCGAGGCCCGCCGCGAACTGGCCCAGCTCGTCGCCTCCGGCGCGATCGACCTCGACGCCCTCAACGAGAAGCACGGCTACGACTCCTACGAGGACCTGCACAAGCCGACCGGCAAGGACCAGCCGACCGCGCCATAATCCTGCGCACCCCTGAACCTCGCCTACGCGTGGGTCCCCGTCCCCGACAGCGTCCCCGGCGCCGCCCCCGCCTCCCGCACCGAATCATGAACGCCGTATGGCAGTCCCGTTGCAGCAGGGGAAGATCCCTTGAGCGAATCCGCCGGTCACGGCTACCTTCGAAGAGTCAGGTCATCGACAACGACTTGGCCGTGTGCCCGAGTGGCTTAGGGGCTGGCCTGCAAAGCCAGTAACGCGGGTTCGATTCCCGCCACGGCCTCAAATGAGCAAGAGATCAAGGGGTGGTCCCGTCCGGGGCCACCCCTTCGTCATGGGCCGGGCGGCCCACAAGACAGACCGAATAGCCCCAACTGCACAGTCACGTAACAGAGTTCACCCCCGCCACCACTCCCCCACATACTCCGAGGGCAGCACTTCAGCACCTCGACTCCAGGGGGAGAATTGCGTATCCACGCAAAGAGCGCGAAGAGAGCGAAGAGAGCGTGCGCGGCCACCATCGCCACGGCAGCCGCCGTGGCCCTCGCGGCGGGCATGACCAGCCCTGCGTCGGCGAAGGTGGGCCGCGCCGCCACGGCGACGGCCGGTGAGGCGTTCACGCCCTCGGCGGGGGCCAAGCACCGCCTCACGCTCGTCACCGGTGACCGCGTCACCATCGACTCCACCGGCCGCCTCGCCGCATTCCAACCGGCCACGGGACGCGAGCGCATACCCGTACAGACGCACCGCACGCCCTCGGGCCACACGCTGGTGATCCCGGCCGACGCGCGGCGTCTGATAGCCACCGGAAAGATCGATCAACGTCTGTTCGACGCGACCGAGTTGAACAAGAAGGCGAATCGCACCGCCCAGCGCAAGGGCATCAAGCTGATCGTCGGCTACAAGGGCGGCGGCGCGGACGCCGCCGCCCGGCAGGATGTCCGCACCGCCGGTGACACCACCGTCCGCCGCAGCCTGAAGACCCTGAACGCCGACGCCATCACGACCTCGAAGCAGGACGCCACCGCCCTGTGGGACGCCGTGACCCGGAAGCAGGACAGCGCCTCCGGCATCAGCCGCGTCTGGCTTGACGGCACCCGCAAGGTGAACCTCGACAAGAGCGTGCCGCAGATCGGCACCGGCAAGGCGTGGGAAGCCGGGTTCGACGGCAAAGGCGTCAAGATCGCCGTCCTGGACACGGGCGTCGACGCCACGCACCCCGACCTCAAGGGCCAGATCGCGGCCGAGAAGAACTTCTCGACCGCCGCCGACGCCAAGGACCACTACGGCCATGGCACGCACGTCGCATCGACCAGCGCCGGCACCGGCGCGAAATCCGGCGGCAAGCTCAAGGGCGTGGCCCCCGGCGCCAGTCTCCTCAACGGCAAGGTCCTCGACGACGAGGGCTCGGGTGACGACTCCGGGATCATCGCGGGCATGGACTGGGCGGCGGCCCAGGGAGCCGACATCGTCAACCTCAGCCTCGGCGGCGGCGACGAGCCCGGCATCGACCCGCTGGAAGCCGCCGTGAACAAGCTCTCCAAGGACCAGGGGATCCTCTTCGCCGTCTCTGCGGGCAACGACGGCGAACCCGGCACGATCGGCTCCCCCGGCAGCGCGGACGCGGCCCTCACGGTCGGCGCGGTCGACGGCGCAGACAAGCTCGCCGACTTCTCCAGCCGGGGCCCGCGCGTCGGCGACAGCGCCATCAAGCCCGACGTGACGGCGCCCGGCGTCGACATCACGGCCGCTGCCGCGCCCGGCAGTGTCATCGAGAAGGAGGTCGGCCAGAAGCCCGAGGGCTATCTGACGATCTCCGGTACGTCGATGGCGGCCCCGCACGTGGCGGGCGCCGCCGCCCTGCTGAAGCAGCAGCACCCGGACTGGAAGTCGGCAGAGCTCAAGGGCGCGCTGACGTCGTCCACGAAGGACGGCAGCAGCGGTTACACGCCCTACCAGCAAGGTTCGGGACGTATCGCCGTTGACAAGGCCATCGGGCAGACGGTGATCGCGGAGCCCGTATCCCTCAACTACGGCCTCCAGAAGTGGCCGCACACCGACGACAAGCCGGTCACCAAGAAGGTGACGTACCGCAACCTCGGCGACAAGGACGTCACCCTGGACCTCGCGGTGGCGGCCACGAACCCGAAGGGCGCCCCGGCACCGTCCGGCCTCTTCACGCTCGACGCGAAGACGGTGACGGTCCCCGCCGGAGGCACGGCGGCGGTCGACCTGACGGCCGACACCAAGCCGGGCGGGACGGCCGACGGCACGTACACGGCGTACGTCGTGGCGACCGGCGGCGGACAGTCCGTCCGCACGGCGGCCGTGGTCGAGCGCGAGGTCGAGCGGTACGACGTCACCCTGAAGACGATCGGCCGCGACGGACGGCCCGCGCCGCACTACGAGCCGATGTTCTCGGCGATCACCGGAGACGACAAGGGCCTCAACCTCTTCCCGTACGACGCGTCCGGAACCACCAAGGTGCGGGTGGCCAAGGGCAGTTACCTCATGGACTGGTCGATCTACGTCGACCCGGACGACAGCGACAAGGGCACCGACTGGCTCGTCCAGCCGAAGCTGACCGTCGACAAGAAGATGACGGTGACGCTCGACGCCCGCAAGGCGAAGCCGGTCGACATCAAACTCGCGGTACCCGGCGCGAAGCTGATCGGCGCAGACTCCCGCTACACCTACGCGCGCTATGAGTCGGGCCCGATGACCGACTCCTTCAAGGGCCTGCGCACCGCGCACCTGGGCCCGGAGGTCCCCGACGGTCTTGGCCAGCAGTGGCTCGGGACCTGGGCGAAGGGCGCGGACACGCAGTACGACATGCTGCTCGGCGGCAAGGTAAAGAAGCTCGCGACCGGCTACACCAAGCACCTCAAGCCCGCCGACTTCGCCACGGTGAAGGTCGGCATGGGGGCATCGGCCACAGGCCGCAAGGGTTCGCTGTCCCCCGCCGGATATCTCCCGGAGGCGGGCGGCATCTCGCGGATCATGCCGGAGCAGAAGCTGCCGCGCACCAGGACGCTGCACCTGTCCGCGCTCGGTGCGACGAAGTGGGGCATCGACTTCGAGCAGTACGGCGACAACGACGAGGAGGGCGAGCCGGTCCTGGAGGGCAGATGGGAGTCCTCCCCGCCGCAGACCTTCAAGGCGGGGCGTACGTACGGGAAGACGTTCAACACCGGCGTCTTCGGCCCGGCTCTCGGCGGCTCCGGCACGGGCATCTTCCGCAAGGGCGACGAGCTGGGAGGCCGCATCCCCGTCATGGCGGACGGAAAGGGTCACGCGGGCTGGTCCCGCTACTCATCGGCGAAGTCCACGCTGTACCGCAACGGCACGAAGATCGCGGAGAACGAAGATCCGGTGACCGGGGCCGAGACATTCAAGGTCCCTGCGGGTGACGCCGAGTACAGGCTGACGGCATCCGCGAAGCGCAGCGGAAAGCTGGCGCGGGCGACGTCACGGGTGGACGCGAGCTGGACGTTCCGCTCGGCGCGGGCCGAGAGCGCCCAACTCCCCGCCTCCACGGTGCGGTTCGCGCCGAAGGTGGCGCTGGACAGCACGGCTCCGGCGAGCCGGACCCAGTCCGTACCGGTGAAGGTCCAGGGCTCGGCGGCGGGCGCGGGTAACCTCAAGTCCCTTTCTGTGTACGTCTCTTACGACTACGGCCAGAGCTGGAAGAAGGTCACCGTCAGCGGCGGCAAGATCAAGGTCAAGACCCCGCCCGCAGGCAAGGCCGTCTCGTTCCACGCGAAGATCACGGACAAGGACGGCAACAAGTCCACGCTGTCCGTCTATGACGCCTACTTCGGGAAGTAGTACGGCCGGGCGGCTCGCCGGGACGCTCCGTCCCGGTGGGCCGCCAAGTCGTGGGGGGCCGAACCGCTAGGCCCGCGCCTCGTCGAGCCCCGCGAGAATCGCGTCCACCGTCTCGTCGACCGTGAGGTCCGAGCTGTCCAGCCAGAGTCCGATCCTCGGGGTCGTGGACCGGAACCCCGAGTCCAGGGCCTCCACGGTCCACGCCCCGTACCCGGTCTTGCCGCGACCGGCCTCCCGCGCGGCGACCGCGTCCGGGCGCGGAGCGAGGACGACCACGTGCACGGGACGCGTACGCAGCAGATCCACGTACGTCTTCAACTCCTCGCCCAGGATGACGTCCTGGACCACCGCGACGAAGCCCGCAGCCGCGTACGCGTCGGCCGTGGACGCCGACAGGCCGTAGCGCAGACGGAGTTGAGCCGCCGCCTCGTCCGATGCCCCGGGCTCGTACTCCTGGCCGCCCGACACGATCATCCGGCGGAACACGTCGCCCCGCACGTGCGCCGCGCGCGGAAGGCGTTCGGCGAGGGCCTGCGCCACCGTGGACTTGCCCGAGGCCATGATGCCGGTGATGACGACGACCCCGCTCAGAGGCGGCACCAGCGGCACCGTCACGTCGCAACCGCCGCCTGCGGGCGGATCGGCAGCCTGTTCACCGGCCGGCCCGTGGCCGCCCGCACCGCCGAAGCCACCGCCGCCGGAGTCGTCACCACCGGCACCGCGCTCGCCGCCTTCGCGCCGAAGGGCGCGACCACGTCCCGCTCCTCCACCAGCTTCACGATGCGGATGTCGGGGGTGTCCAGGGCGGTCGGGAGCGCGTAGCCGGTGAGGTCGGGGTGGCGGACCAGGCCGCGCGGCGTACGGAGGTTCTCCGTGAGGGCCGCGCCGACTCCCTGTGTGACGCCCGCCTCGATACGTACCTTCAGCTGGGTCGGGTTCAGGATGCGGCCCACGTCCTGGGCGACCGCGAGCTCCACGACCCGCACCGAGCCGATCTCCACGTCCACGTCCACGACCGCGCGGATCGCGCAGAAGGCCATCCCGACGAACGCGTCGCCCTGGCCCGCCTCGTCCAACGGCTCGGTCGGGTGCGGACGGCACTGCGCCGTGGCCCACAGCTCCTTGCCGTCCATCGCCTCCGTAACCGTCGTGCTCAGCACGCCGTCGTACGAGGTGATCTTGCCGTCGGTGATCTGGAGCAGCTCCGTGGACATCCCGAACTTGTGGGCCAGGGGCTGCAGAAGCTGCGTGCGGACCATCTTCGCCGCGCGCTCCACCGCGCCGCCCGACACCCACGTGTGACGGCCGTGGCAGCTCGGTCCCGCCGGGGGCTGGTCCGTGTCGACGGGGGCCACGCGGACGTCGTCGATGCCGAGCGTCTCCTGGACGATCTGGCGGGCGAGCGTCGAGAAGCCCTGGCCCGTCTCGACCGCCGCGCAGATGACCGTCGCGATGCCGTCGTGGACCTTCACCGTGGCCGTGGAGACCTCGTCCGTGCCTTCCGCGCCCAGGAGTTGGACCATGCCGAGGCCGTAGCCGACACCCCGGCGCACCGCGGCAGGTTCGCCCGCGCCCTCGGGGCCGCCCGGCAGCAGCCAGTCTTCCTCGGGGGTGTCCTTGGGCAGCTCGGGGAGGGGGAAGTCCCGTACGGCGCCGAGGAGTTCGGCCACGGGGGCCGGGCACGTCACCGTCTGTCCTGTGGGCAGGATGTCACCGGTGGCCATCGCGTTGCGCAGCCGCAGCTCCGCCGGGTCGATGCCCAACTTCTTTGCGATCTTGTCCATTTGGGCTTCGTACGCCGTGCACACCTGCATGGCGCCCTCGCCCCGGACGTGTCCGGACGGCGGATTGTTCGTGCGCACCGCCCAGCCCTCGATGAAGGCGTTCGGGACGACGTACGGACCGCAGGCGAAGGAGACGGCGGCGGCGAGCGCGTCCGACGACGTGTCCGCGTACGCACCCGCGTCGAGCAGGACCTGCGCCTCCACCTTCACCAACCTGCCCTCGGCGTCCGCGTGATGGCGGTAGCGGAGCAGCGTCGGGTGGCGGTGGGCGTGACCCAGGAAGGACTCCTCGCGGGTCGCCGTCAGCTTCACCGGGCAGCCCGTCGTCAGCGCGAGCAGACCGAGGGGCAGGTGGAAGCTGGCGTCCTCGCGGTCGGCGGTCGCGCCGGGGACACCGGTCACGACGACCTTCACGATCTCCGGGTCGATGCCGAAGCAGGACGCGGCCATGTCGCGGTCGGTGTGCGGGTCGGTGGAGGCGATGTACAGCTCCACGCCCCCGTCGGGGCGCGGCACCGCGAGCCCCGCCTCCGCGCCGATCGGCGCCGGGTCCTGGCGGCCGATGCGGTACAGGCCCTCGACGACGAGCTCGCCCGCCGCTTCCGGGTCGCCGTGCCGCAGCGGGATGTGCCGGATCAAGTTGCCGTCGGGGTGCAGGGGTTCGGCCGCGAACGCCTTCTCCGGGTCGGTGACCGGCTCCATGACTTCGTACTCGACGAAGATGGCGGCGGCGGCCATCCGCGCCGTGTCGGGGTGGTCGGCGGCCACTGCGGCGATGGGCTCGCCGTGGTGGCGTACGACGTCGGACGCGAAGACCGGACGGTCCGCCGTCTTGCGGCCGTGCAGCGCCTCGCCCGGCACGTCCTCGTGCGTGACGACGGAGCGCACGCCCGGCATCTCGCGCGCCTGGGACGTGTCGATCGAGACGATGCGCGCGTGCGCGTGCGGCGAGCGCAGGACGGCCGCCCACAGCAGCCCCTCCGCCCACAGGTCGGACGCGTAGGGGAACGTGCCCTCCGTCTTGGCGCGGGACTCGGCGGACGGCAGCGAGGCGCCGATGCCGTGCGGCAGCGGCTCGGGGCCCGGCTGCGTCTCCACTGCGGTCGCGGTGTGCGCCGTCGCCGCGGCTTCGTTGCTCACGCCTGGCCTCCGTCCTGTCCGTAAGGTCCTTCGTACGATCCGCCCCGCGCCGTCGGGTTGACCCCTCCGGCGCCGGGTCCAGCCTGGTGCGGGATGCGCGCCTCGCCCGGGTCGCCCTGGGCCGACGGCTCGGCGGCGGACGCGGATGCGGACGCCTCACGCTCGGCGACCACTTCCTGCACGGCGTCGAGCACGCCCCGGTAGCCGGAGCAGCGGCACAGGTTGCCGCACAGGGCGCGGCGGGCCTCCAGGTCGGACGGGGCGGGGTTGCCTTCGAGCAGGTCGTGCACGGTCATCGCCATGCCCGGTACGCAGAAGCCGCACTGGACGGCACCGCAGGCGGCGAGCGCCCGCTGCACGTCGGAGGGCCTGCCGTCGACGGCGAGGCCCTCGACGGTGCGCACCTCGCTTCCGGCGGCGGTGGCCGCCGGCACCAGGCAGGAGGCGACGAGACGGCCGTCCACCTGGACGTTGCAGGCTCCGCACTCGCCCTGCGAGCAGCCGTCCTTGGCGCCCGCGAGGCCGAGGCGCTCGCGCAGGACGTAGAGCAGCGACTCGCCGATCCAGGCGTCGGTGACGGGGCGGTCGGCGCCGTTGACGCGCAGGACGTAGGAGCAGAGGGGGTGTTCGTCGGCCGGGGCGGTGACGGTACCGGCGGCTGCCTCTTCGGGGTCGGATTCGGCTTCGGCCTCTGCCTCTGCCTCTGCCTCGGTGTCCGCTTCGACATCTGCCTCGGCTACCTCGGCCTCGGCCTCGGGCTCCGGCTCGGGTTCGGGCTCCGGCTCTGCGGGGACGTCGGGCACCTCGGGCGCCACGACCTCCTCGGGCACCGTCACATGCATCTCAGGCGCGACCGGCGGTTCGGGGACGAACGCCTCCGGGGGCGCCACGGGCTCGTGGTGCTGCGGCTCGGCGTACTGCTGGTGCTGCGGCTCGACATGCGGATGCGGATGCGGATACGGCTCGGCATGCGGATGCTGCGCCGGCTCCGACCATGGCGCACCCGCGCCCGCGCCACCCGTCGCCCACGGCGCCGCGGCGCCGCCCGGCAGCGTCGCGGGCGGCGTGCCGCCCCACTGCGCGGCGAGCGAGGACGTGGTGAACTCGCCGGATTCATCCGGAAGGTCACCATTGGCGACAGGGATTGACCACTGCCCCGTGACATCGGCGGGGGCAGGGGCGGCGGGCGCGTGCCCCTCCGCCTCCTGGAAGCTCCACTGCCCGGTGGCCCGGGGGTCGTACGCGTGCTCCTGCTCCTGCACGTCGTGGCCGGACGGCGCGGGCGCGGGCACCCCGCCGGCGGCGGGCCACTGCACGTTCTGGACGCCCGTCACCTCGGGCGGCATGGCCCAGATACCCGTGGCGGCCGGGTCCGTCGCGTCGGCCGTCGTCGGGGTGACCGTTATCTGCGGCGGCACGTAACCGTGGCCCGGCGCGGCGAGCGGCGAGTGGTCGAAGGCGTCGAGGGCACCTTCCGGCAGCTGCACGAAAGCCGTGGCGTCCGAGTCGTACTCGCCCTGCGGATGCGGCTGCCAGCCGCCGGCGGTGTTCGCAGCGTTTCCATCGGTCCGGTCGTCACTCACGACAGCGCCCTCCCCAGTGCTCGTCGGGCCAGCGCGGCGACGGTGCGCCGCAGGTGCAGTACGGCGGCAGGCAGCGGCTGCGGAGAGCCGTCCTGTGCCGGAGGCTGGTCGGGGATGCACGCCGCGGCCACGTACTCGCCGAAGGCCGTGAGCGCCTCCGGCACGATCGTCCGCTCGCCGTCCCAGTCGATCAGCGAGGCGACCCACTGCTCGGCCTCCAGGGGCCGCAGCGGCATCGGCGCGACGGCGCCGACCGCGCAGCGCACCCCGCGCCGCGCGGGGTCGAGGACGAGCGCGACGGACGCGGTGGCGCGGCCCGGGCCCGTGCGCCCTGTCGCCTTCAGGAAGACCTGCGGGGCGTGCAGGAGCGGCAGTCGTACGAAGCCGATGAGTTCGCCGGGGCGGAGCATGTCCATCCCCGCGAGCAGGTGCGAGACGGGGACCTCGCGGCGTGCGCCGCCCGGGCCCGCGATGATGAGGACGGCTTCGAGGGCGGCGAGGACGGGCAGGGTGTCGCCGGTCGGTCCCGCCGTGGCGATGTTGCCGCCGAGGGTGCCCGCGTTGCGGATCTGCGGGGGTCCCGCGGCGCGTGCGGCCGCGGCGAGCGCGGGGATCAGGGCGGCGAAGTCGGGCCGCCCGACGCGTGCGTGGGTGAGGCCCGCGCCGAGCAGCGCGTGGCCGTCCTGGTACTGCCAGCCGCGGATCTCGCTGATGCGGCCGAGGCCGACGAGCGCGGCGGGGCGCAGGAGGCCCGCGTTGACGGAGGCCATGAGGTCGGTGCCGCCGGCTACGGGCACGGCAGCGGGCATCGCGGCGAGTGCCTCCACGGCCTCGTCCAGCGTCCCAGGCAGCTTCGCCGTCTGCGCGTTCTGCGCCGCCTGCGGTGCGTGCGTGGTCAAAACCGGCTGCCCCTTCCCGATGTCCGGCGGCTTTCTCGCCGTACCCACCGTTACGCCTGTTCCGCCGTACGGTACGTGTTCACAGCCCGGACGTGGCAACTCTGGCACATCTTCCCCGGCCCTCGGCGCGGGGGTCCGCTAGGAGTCATTCGTCCGCAGACCAGGGAGTTGTGCCGATTTCACATGCCCTCGCCGGTCGGCGGGAATTGCCACTCTTCGGTGATCCTTGTACGACTTTCGTCCGGCTGCCCACGCTCCCAGCGCGGGCAGCCCGACACACCGGCTACGGGCTCCTCCTCACACGTTCGGGGGCACCCCGTCGATCGGGCGTCCGAGCACACCCGGGCGCTGCTGCCACGGCAACGGGCCGCCGGGCGGGCGGTAGTCGACGCCGAGCGCGTCAAGTCGCGCGTAGTGCGGGACCATTCGCCGCTCGAAGTCCGCGAAGTCGCGCTCGGCGGATGCCGGGAGCGTGCTCCAGGCGACCTCGGCGAGTGCGGCAAGACGCGGGAACACCTGGTAGTCCACGCGTGCGTGGTGCTCCATCACCTCGGTCCAGACGTTGGCCTGGGTGCCGAGCACGTGCCGGGCCTCGTCGGCGGTGAGCTGCGACGGCAGCGGCTCGAAGCGGTAGACGTCCTCAAGGGTGCGGACGAAGCCGATGGGCACGGGCTCGTCGGCGCCGCCGCCCTGCCGGTGGTCGAGGTACACCTGCTGCTCGGGGCACATGACGACGTCGTGCCCCGCCTTGGCCGCCGCGATACCGCCCCCGTATCCGCGCCAGGAGGAGACGGTGGCGCCGTCCGCGAGGCCGCCTTCGAGGATTTCGTCCCAGCCGATGAGACGGCGCCCGCGCGATGTCAGCCAGGTGTCGAAGTGCCGGATGAACCAGCTCTGCAGACCGTCCTCGTCACCGACCCCCAGCTCCTTGATGCGGGCCTGCGCGGTGGGCGACGCCTTCCACTGGTCCTTGGGACATTCATCTCCGCCGACATGGATGAAGGTGGAGGGGAAGAGCTCGAGCACTTCCTCGAACACCCCCTCGTAGAAGCGGAGGGTGTTCTCGGTCGGGGCGAGGACGTTGGGGTTGACGCCCCAGGTGTCCCAGACGCCGAGCGACGCGGTGTCGACGACGTCGGTGTTGCCGAGCTCCGGGTAGGCGGCGATGGCGGCCTGCGAGTGCCCGGGGATGTCGATCTCGGGTACGACGGCGATGTGCCGCTCATGGGCGTACGCGACGATCTCGCGGATGTCGTCCTGCGTGTAGTAGCCGCCGTGCGGGGTGTCGTTCCACAACTCGGAGGCGCGGTGACCCCACTTCGAGCGCGGCCGCCACGACCCGACCTCCGTCAGCTTCGGATAGCGCTTGATCTCGATGCGCCAGCCCTGGTCGTCGGAGAGGTGGAAGTGGAAGACGTTCAGCTTGTGGGCGGCGAGCAGGTCCAGATAGCGCAGGACGCCGTCCTTGGGCATGAAGTGCCTGGCCACGTCGAGCATCATGCCGCGCCACCGGAAGCGGGGGCTGTCCTCGATGAGGCATCCCGGGACGGTGTGCGGAACCCCGGCCCGCAGGGGGGCACGGCGGAAGGCGTCCGCGCCGATGAGCTGGCGCAGGGTCTGCGCGCCCCAGAAGACGCCGGGGGCCGCGCCGCCGACGATATCGATGCCCCGCTCCCCCACGGTGAGCCGGTACGCCTCGGGCGCGAGGGAGTCGTCGATCTCCAGCGAGACGGCGCCATCGGCGCTGCCGTCGCCGGGTGCCAGGGGCAGGCCGAGCGCGCCACCGAGGGTGGAGCGCAGCCAGCGCTCGGTGGACTCGGTGCCGGGGGCGGCCCGGAGCGCGGTCGAGGAGTTGAGGAGGAAGCCTTCGGTGTGCGGTCCTTCGGCGTGTGAGGGCGCCGGGATCAGTTCCTCAAAGGTCAAGGTCATGCGGCGAGGCTGCCACGCCATTGCGCAACGCAAAAGGGGCGTTGCGGTACACGCAACGCCCCGTCGCGAAGAGGGTCATGGCCGCGCCGGAAAGCGCCGGACCGGGAAGCTCCGGGAGGCTACTTCTTGCCGCCGCCCTTGCCGTCGTTGCCGCCCTTGTCCTTGTCGCCACCGGCGCTCATGGACTCGTAGATCTCCTTGCACATGGGACAGACGGGGTACTTCTTCGGGTCACGACCCGGCACCCACACCTTGCCGCAGAGCGCGACGACGGGCGTACCGTCGAGCGCGCTCGCCATGATCTTGTCCTTCTGGACATAGTGCGCGAAGCGCTCGTGGTCGCCGTCACCGCTCGACACCTGCGGCGTCGGTTCAACGAGGGTCCCCGTACCTGCCCCGCGCTCGGGCTCGGGCTCAAGAGTGCTCATGGCATCCAAGGGTACCTACGCCGACCGCGTCCGGGCATCGCCCGGGCGGGCCCACCCCCGCTCTCCGGGCGATATCTCCTCGACATGTGCACAAACCAGTCGAAAACCCGTAAATCAGCCCACGAACTTGTACACCAGCGCACCGACCATGACGAGGATCACGGCCCCTTCCAGCCAGTCCGTGAAGGTGAATCCCTCGGAGCCCGACGACTTCGCGGGCTCCCCCTCACCGGTCGCCTTTTCCTCTTCCTCGGCCATCTCTCTCACACCCATCTCAACGAGTACGCGATCGCCTCGCACAGGTCGCCCATGGGACCTTCCGTGCCGCTCAACGGCACGGAGAACGCGAGGATCAAATAGCCCACGCCGCCGGGCATCCGCACATGGAAGTCCAGCGTCGCGTCCGTCACCGCACGGACCGTCTCGCCCGCCGGCAGCTCCACCGCCTCGACCTTCGACGCCTCCCCCCTGCGCCCCGCGAGCGTCTCCGCCAACTCCCGCACCTCAGGGGCGAGCCCAGGAGGCGTGGGGAGCAGCGAGACCATCAACGAGGCGGGGAAGGCCGTGCCGCCCGGTGTCTCGGTCTTGAGGTAGAACTCCAAGGCGCCGTCCGCCGCCCCGCGTTCGGCGATGTTGCGCAGGGTCGTCCAGAGGGAGCGCCGTGTCTCGTCGGGCGCGCTGCCGCCCGCGGCCTCGCGGTCCACGAACGTCTTGAGCTGGCCGCGCCACCGCTCCTGCGTCAGGTCGACGCGGAACCAGTCACGGGGTACGAGCATCCGGTAGTCCGACGGCGGCTCCACGGCGTCGCTCACTCCGCGTCCCGGTCCGGGATGATCAGCGGCTCGCCGTCGGCCTCGTACAGGCGGATGCTGCTCACGATGTTGCCGAACATCGTGGAGAACTCGTCCCAGCCGACCTGCGTGGGCGTTCCCAGCTCCATCACCAGCGTCGTCCCGTTCGGCAGCGGGACATGGACGCGGATGAACGACGTCGGGATCCTGATGCCGTCCGGGGACTCGGTCAGCTCACCGGTGACCTTGTCGATCCGCGTGCCCACGCAGGACACCGCGGGGCCGCACGGCAGCACGATCTCCGTGACCTCGCCCGCGTCGGCGCGGCGCAGGCTCGACGCGATCGCCGCCAGGGCGTCCGCGTCCTCGTCCTCGGGGCTGTCGATCAGGGACGCGAAGACCGTGGCGCTGCACGGGTCGTCGCCGACCGCGCCCACGGCGATGGCCGCGTACTCGGCCCCGGCATCCAGCAGATCGTCGATGCCGAGCGCGCAGATGACGGCGAGCTTGAGCAGGTCCTCGTCCTCGGCGCCGGGCAGCGCCTTCGCCGCGAGCTCCTCCAGGAGGCGGGCCCCTTCGTCCTCGTCCTCCTCGTGGAGGGGGAGGTCGTGGAAGATCTCCGGCATCACCCAGCGGACGTGGATGCCGTCGGAGTCGATACGGGTGTCGGCATCGGCGTCGGGCCCGGCATTCTGCGCCGGGATCGTCGCCTCGAACCGCAACGGCTCGTAGGGAGGGGCCACTTGGGAGGCCGTGGCTGCGGGGGATTCCGTGGTCACTTGGCGCCGTTGCTTTCCGGGAGCGGTGGAATGGGGAGTTCGGGGGCCTCGGGGAAGAACTTCCGGGAGGTCGCGTACATGCCGTAGTACGGGTACAGGGCGGGGATGTCGGCACCGCCCCTGCGGGCGATGCCGACGATCTTCCGGTAGAGGCGGACCCTGCAGCGCATGTTCCGCAGGGACGGGTCGGCCGCATCGGGGCCGCGCAGGCGGTAGGCGACCAGGACCGAAGCCAGCAGGATCAGCGCGTCCACGCAGAAGAAGGCGATCTGGAACGGCCTGGGTCTCAGGGACGCGACGAGATCCCAGAACGGCCACGCGCCGACCCCGAAGACGAAGATCGGGACGGCGAGGAAGCAACCGACAAGGCTCCCCTTCTCCGTGTCCCTGCGCCGCTGGTACAGCAGCCGGTGCACGGCCCGGTCGTCGAGGAAGTCGAACCGCACCGCACGCCCGTACGCCTGCGCCGCCTCCCGCGCCTCGGGCACGGCGGCGATGACCGACGACGGAACCAACTCGTGCTCGGTCCCGCTGTCGTCGACGAACGTGCCGCGCCCCAGGGCGTCGTACTCGATCATCAGCCCCGCTCCCTACCCGGCCGGGGCCAGCGAGGAGTGGAACGACGACGAGGAGGGGCTCGGACTCGGACCCGGCCTCGGGGACGGCGTCGGTGTCGGCGTCGTGGGAGTCGACGGCGTGGTCGGCGGCGCGCTCGGCCTCGGTCCTGGGCCCGGGTTCGGGGTGACGGTGTGGGGGCGGTCGTCGGGCTCGCCCGCCGCCTCCTTCAGCCTCATGATCGACTTCACGTACAGGTTCCCGAGCGCCGCACCCTTGATGTAGCGGGTGACGACCTCCGGGTTCCAGCCCCCGGCCGGCAGCTTCGGCGTGGTGATGCCCCGCTTGGCGAGCATCTTGGAGGCGAAGCCGACGCCCTTGTTGATGTTCTTCACGGCGAAGCCGTTGGTGAACGCGCCCCAGACGCCTTTGCCCGCACCGGCGAGGCGGGCACCCTTGGCGGCCGCGGTGAGCCCCTTCAGGGCGCCGAGACCGGGGATGATGCCGAGGACGTCGATGCCGATCGCCATCAGGTCCAGTTTCCCGCCGCGCGCGAAGACGTCGTACAACCGCCCGGAGAGGGCCGTGGCACTCATCGCGGCCCCGACACCGACCAGGACGATCGCCAGCGTGCCGCCCGAGAGGACGATCGCCGCCACGAGGGCCGCCACCGCGAGGACCGTCGCCGCGGCCGTGAACCAGTCCGCGTGATCCGCGATCCAGTTCATGAACCCACCGGGGTCCCTGACCCCGTCGTGGTGGATGACGTTCTTGATCTTCTTGGCCGCCGCACTCGCGGCGTCGTCACGGATCTCGACCGCTTCCATGATCTTGCCGCGGTGCTGCGCCATGATCGTCGTGGCGTCGTCGCGCTTCTTCTGCTGCTTCGTCCGGTCGACCGAGTCCTCCTTGGAGGAGGGCACCGTCCCCTCGGTCTTGTCCAGCTCCTTGAGCGCGGACTTCTGCTCCGTCTCCGCCGTACGGAACTCCTCAAGTGCCTTGTCCGCCATGCGCTGTGCGCGGTGCAGCTCGCTGGCGTACTCCTTCGACTCGCCCTCCCTGACCTTGGTGCCCAAGGCGTCGGCGGCCTCGTCATAGCGGTCGAACGCCTTCTTCAAGCGCCCCGCGGTGTCGCCCGCGACCTCGTGGAAGGCACGCCCCGCGTCACTGTCCCAACTCTCCACCGACGCGAGCGCCTTGATGTTGCGCGCCTGCTTGTCGATCTCCTCCGCCATGCCGCGCAGCTTCTTGCCCAGGCGGGCGACCTCGTAGGGATCGCCCGGTACGGGATCGGAGTCGTAGAGAGGAGTCCAGTCAGTCGGCCGCCCGCTCACTTCGTGCCCTTCTTGTCACTCTTCTTGGCGTCCCGGAGCGCGTTGGCGAGCTCGTGATCGATGTCCTCGTACGCCTTGGCCGCATCGGCCGTGATCTTGGCGAGGTTCTCGATGTCCTTGTTCAGCTTCTTGCGCGTCTTCTTCCAGGTGCTGGAAAAGTCGTCGAAGATCTCGCGCAGCTTGTCGCTGCCCAAGTCCTTCTCGTAGCCATCGGAGGGGTCGCCGTTCTCCTTGAACTCACGGTGGATGCGGTAGAGCGACTCCGAGCAGTCCTTGATGAGGTCGAGGTCGTACTTAGTTCTGTCCGACACTGACTCAGACCCCCCAGGCGTACGAACCCACCGCGACGGCAGGCAGCTTGGGCGGATATTGGCGCTTCACGGTCAACCCCCGTATGCAAAACGACAAGTACGCGTCAGGACGCTATCCGCGTGACTCGTGGTTGCGCCACCGGGAACCGTTTTGAGCCGCTGACCTGTCAGTTAAGCGATGGATCATCCGGATACGTCGCCACCATCGCAAGCTCGCTGCGCTGCCGGCGAAGGACCGCGCGCCACAGCCGCTCGGGGTCCGGTGACGAGACGTCGCCGGGCTCGGACTCGACCACGTACCAGGCGCCTTCGACGAGTTCGTCCTCCAGCTGACCCGGGCCCCAGCCCGCGTACCCGGCGAAGATCCGCAGCGAGCCGAGCGCGGGCGCCAGGAGCTCGGGGGGCGTGTCCAGGTCGACCAGGCCGATCGCGCCGTGCACGCGGCGCCAGCCGATCGGCTCACCTCTGACCGGCCGCGGCCTCGGCCGGGAGCCGGGGGCGGAGGGGGCGGAGCCCTCGTCGCCGGGGATCACCGCGACGCCGAGCGCGGAGTCGAGCGAGACGGGGCCGCCCTGGAAGACGACTCCCGGCGCGCCGGCCAGATCGCCCCAGCCCTCCAGGATGTCCGCGACGTCCACCGGCGTGGGCCGGTTGAGGACCACGCCGAGCGAGCCCTCCTCGTCGTGGTCGAGGAGCAGCACCACCGCGCGGTCGAAGTTCGGGTCCGCCAGGGCAGGCGTGGCCACGAGCAGCCGCCCTGTGAGCGAGGACACCTCGGTCATGAACGACATGATCCCGCATCTTTGCCCCGCGGGGGGAGGCAATGCGCTTACCGGAGTGAATGCAGCTCAGGGGCGCACTGAAGCGGCCGGAGCGCACACTTTCGGTAGTGACCCGGAGTGTCCAGTTCCGAACGTTTCGTGTTGTCGCGAACTCCTGACGCGTTCCGCGCGTCCTTAGCCTTACGGAAGGGGGGTACTCGCCCATTACCCTTGCCCTTTGGTCCACCCGTCCATCCAATCGGAACGCGAGATTCATGACCGTCACCGACGATGTACTGCTTGTCCACGGCGGAACCCCGCTGGAGGGCGAGATCCGTGTCCGCGGCGCGAAGAACCTCGTGCCCAAGGCCATGGTCGCCGCGCTGCTCGGCAGCGCTCCGAGCAGGCTGCGCAATGTCCCCGACATCCGCGACGTCCGCGTCGTACGCGGACTCCTGCAGCTGCATGGCGTCACGGTCCGCCCCGGTGAGGAGCCGGGCGAGCTGGTCATGGACCCCTCGCACGTGGAGAGCGCCAACGTCGCGGACATCGACGCGCACGCGGGCTCCTCGCGGATCCCGATCCTGTTCTGCGGGCCGCTCCTGCACCGCCTGGGCCATGCCTTCATCCCCGGCCTCGGCGGCTGCGACATCGGCGGCCGGCCCATCGACTTCCACTTCGAGGTGCTCCGCCAGTTCGGCGCCACCATCGAGAAGCGCGAGGGCGGCCAGTACCTGGAGGCCCCGCAGCGGCTCCGCGGCACGAAGATCCAGCTGCCGTACCCGTCCGTCGGCGCCACCGAGCAGGTCCTGCTGACCGCCGTCCTGGCGGAAGGCGTCACCGAGCTCTCGAACGCCGCCGTCGAACCCGAGATCGAAGACCTGATCTGCGTTCTGCAGAAAATGGGCGCGATCATCGCGATGGACACCGACAGGACCATAAGGGTCACCGGCGTCGACAGCCTGGGCGGCTACAACCACCACGCCCTCTCGGACCGCCTGGAGGCCGCCTCCTGGGCTTCCGCGGCCCTGGCGACCGAAGGCAACATCTACGTCCGCGGCGCCCAGCAGCGCTCGATGATGACGTTTTTGAACACCTACCGGAAGGTGGGCGGTGCCTTCGAGATCGACGACGAGGGCATCCGCTTCTGGCACCCGGGCGGCTCGCTCAACGCGATCGCCCTGGAGACGGACGTGCACCCCGGCTTCCAGACGGACTGGCAGCAGCCCCTGGTCGTCGCCCTGACGCAGGCCGCTGGCCTCTCCATCGTCCACGAGACGGTCTACGAGTCCCGTCTGGGCTTCACCTCCGCGCTCAACCAGATGGGCGCACACATCCAGCTCTACCGGGAGTGCCTGGGCGGCTCCGACTGCCGCTTCGGCCAGCGCAACTTCCTCCACTCGGCGGTCGTCAGCGGCCCCACGAAGCTCCAGGGCGCCGATCTGGTCATCCCCGACCTGCGCGGCGGCTTCTCGTACCTGATCGCGGCTCTGGCGGCGCAGGGCACGTCCCGTGTCCACGGCATCGACCTGATCAACCGCGGCTACGAGAACTTCATGGACAAGCTCGTGGAGCTCGGCGCGAAGGTGGAGCTGCCGGGGCGGGCCACGCTCGCCTGACGCCTCCACAGGCACGCTGAACGCATGCAGAAGGGGCGGCCACCCAACCGGGTGGCC
>NZ_JBHTSF010000080.1:0-42032 GCF_042795295.1 Streptomyces sp. NPDC056486 | reverse complement strand
TGGTTCACCGCGCGGGGCCTTTCGCGTACTGGCCCTGCTCCGCGATCTCCGATAAGTTAGGCAAGGCTTACCTAATGGAGGTTGAAGAATGGGTGTCCGTCACGTCAGCACGTCCGTGCCCACCGCAGCGGCACGCGCTCGCTCACTGCTCACCACGGCATGGTCCTGCGCGGTGACCACGGAGATCGGCAGGGATGAACTCGTCGGCGCGCACAGCGTCACGCCGGAGGGCATCCTCATGCTGTCACCGCCACCGGACAGTGCGCTGGCCACCGCGATGATCTGCGCGCCGCGCGGCGAACCGTCCACGCTGGTGGAGTTCGCCGACGTCGCCCCCGTACCGGTCAGGGACCGGATCCGGGCCCGGCTGTGGCTCTCGGGGTCGCTCGTACCCGACGGAGAGGGGTTCATCTTCGCGCCGACCTGCGCCGTCCTTCACGACTCCACCGGCGGCCGCATCGGCATCGACCTCGACGAACTGGCCCTGGCCGCCCCCGATCCGCTGGCCGAGGCCGAGGCTCGGCTGCTCACTCATCTGGCCGACTCGCACGAGGACGCCGTGGAGCAGCTGACCCGGCTCGTGTGCTCGGACAGCCTGCACGGCGTGGTGCGCGTACGCCCGCTCGCCATCGACCGCTACGCACTCACGCTGCGCCTGGAGAAGGCAAGCAGCCAGGCGGACGTCAGGCTCGCCTTCGACGAGCCCGTCGAGGACCTCGGCCAGGTGACCGAACGCATGCACATCCTCCTGACCAAAGCGCGGCACCTGCGCCGCCCGCTACTGCGCCCCACTCCGCCCGACGCCTGAATTCGCCGACTTCATGGACCGCAGCGCGAGGGCGAGCACCCCGATGTCGTCGAGGAACACCGGGTCGGGCAGCAGATCGGCCGGCAGGACGAGATAGGCGACAGCGGCCCAGAACACCCACTGGCGCTCGACCGGCAGACCCGCTCTGCGCAGATCGCGGCGCGCGCGGACCAGACGTACGAGCAGCGCGATCGCGACCGCGAGCGTCGCGGCCACCAGGATCGCGCCGGCAACGAGGAGAACCGTGACTTCCGTGCTCACCAGACCCTGACCTCCGCTCTGCGACGTCCTGCGCGGGCACTCGGCCCAGGCTATGGGTACCCGCGGGACGGCGCGCGAACATCCCGTCCTGCCCTCCCATGACGGAGGATGGAGGCCGGCATCACCGCCAGCTCCTCCAACTCCTTCCTGGAAAGGCAGAGATGAGCCAGACGCTGATCACGGCAGGGCGGGTTCTGACCGGGCCGGGTGGCCAGTACGTCATGGACGGCGCCGTACTGACGCAGGGCGCCGACATCGTCGCCGCGGGTGCCCGGGCCGAGGTCGAGCCCCTGGCGCGAGGCGTGTCTCAGCGGTATGCGCTGCCCGACGCCACGGTGCTGCCCGGCCTCATCGACGCCCACGTCCACCTGGTCTTCGACGCGAGCAAGGACCCCGTCGCGGTCCTGGACGCGCACAGCGACACCACTCTGATGGCGGCGATGGAGGAGCGGGCGCTCCAGTTCCTGCGCAGCGGTGTCACCACGGTGCGCGATCTGGGTGACCGGGACCGCATCACCCTGCGCCTGCGCGAGGAGATCACCGCGTCCCGGGTGCCGGGCCCGCGGATCGTCGCCGCCACCACGCCGCTGACCACGAAGGGCGGCCACTGCTGGTTCCTGGGCGGTGAGGTCGAGGGCGAGAGCGAGATCCGCGCCCTGGTGCGGCAGAACGCCGAGCTCGGCGCGGACGTCATCAAGGTCATGGCCACCGGCGCGGCCTCACCCGGGGCGGCCCCGCCACCTGGCAGGCCCAGTTCGACGCCCCCGAACTGCGGGTGATCGTCCGTGAGGCGCACCGGGCAGGCCTGCCGGTGGCCGCCCATGGACACGGCACGGCGGGCATCGTGGCCGCGGTGATGGCCGGCGTCGACACCATCGAGCACTGCACCTGGTTGACCCGCGAGGGCCTCGACCTGCGTGAGGACGTCCTGGACGCCATCGTCGACAAGGGCATCCGCATCTGCCCCACCATCAGCCCGAACTGGCGGATGCTTCCCATGTTCTTCGGCGCCGAACGGGCGAAGGCGATGTTCGAGCAGGTCCGCACGATGGCGGAGCACGGCGCGCGGCTGATCGCCGGGACGGACGCGGGAGTGCAGCGGGCGGGCTGCGACGGTCTGGCCCAGAGCCTCGGCTTCTACCAGCACTTGGGGGTCGAACCCCACCGCGTCATCGACATGGCGACCACGGAGGCCGCCGCCGCTCTGGGCATCGCCGACCAGGTGGGACGCCTTGCCGCGGGCTACCGCGCCGACCTGATCGCGGTGCACGGCGATCCGCTCACGGACGTGGAGGCCCTGGGCGACGTACGCCTCATCATGGCGAACGGCAGGATGGTGGACCATGAGTGAGGAAATGGGACACGGATCGGCACATGGATCGGCACATGGATCGGCACATGGATCGGCACATGGATCGGCACATGAATCGGCACGTCCCGCGAAGCCCGTGCAGGCCCTGATCGTCGTCGACATGCAGTCCGCCTTCGTCACCGGCGACGGCGCCGTGCCCGAAGCGGCCCGCGTCCTCGGCCGGACGACCGACCTGATCACGCGGGCCCGCGCCGCGGGGGCCGTCGTCGTCCAGCTGCAGAACGACGGTGAGCCAGGGACCGTAGACGAACCGGGCACTCCCGGCTGGGAGATCTGCTTCCCGACAGACGCCGACCGGGGCGAGAGGGTCCTGCGCAAGACCGTCGACGACGGCTTCGAGGAGACCGGGCTCGCCGAACTGCTCGCCGAGTGGGGAGTACGCGACCTCGCCGTCTGCGGGGTGCAGTCCGAGATGTGCGTCCTTGCGACCGTGCGTACCGCCCTGGAGCTGGACTTCCGTGTCGTCCTGCCGCACGACGCGCACGCGACGTACGACATCCCGGCAGCCGAGGGCATCAGTGACGTGGTCCCGGCGGCGATGGTGTCCCGGGTCGCCGAATGGGCCCTCGGCGACGAGGTCGAGATCGTCGCGAGGGCCCAGGACGTCGACTTCACCAAGCCGTAGGCCTGGTGGCGACGGGGGATCAGCGGGCGGTGTACGCGCCGTCCACCAGGTGGTAGCTGCCGTGGATGAACGAGGCCCGCTCCGAGAGCAGGAACACGATCAGCTCGGCGACCTCCTCGGAGTGACCGAGGCGGCCCGCCGGGTGCAGGGAGACGAGCGCGTCGTAGTCGTCCTTGTTCATCTTCTGCAGGAGCGGGGTGTCGATGAAGCCGGGGCCGACCGCGTTCACGCGGATGCCCTTCGCCGCGTACTCGGCGGCGGCGGTCTTGGTGAGGCCGACGACGCCGTGCTTGGCGGCGACATAGGCGGGGGAGCCCGCGAAGCCGACGGAGCCGAGGATCGAGGCGACGTTCACGATGGCGCCCGCGCCCGCGGCCTCGATGACCGGGAGCTCATAGCGCATCGAGTAGAAGACGCCGTCGAGGTTCGTGCGCACGACGCGGTTGTAGACATCGATGTCGTACTCGCCCGTCGGCTTGCTCTCCCCGCCGATGCCCGCGTTGTTGACCGCGAGGTCGAGCCCGCCGAACGTGTCGACGGCGAACTGCACGGCGGCCTCGACCGACGCGGGCTCGGTGACGTCCACGGCGACCGCGGCGGCCTTGAAGCCCTCCGCGATGAGCTCGGCGGCGGCCTTCTCGGCGCCCTCGGCGTTGTAGTCGGCGATGACGACGTTCGCGCCGCCCCCGCCCAGGCGGCGGGCGGTGGCCAGGCCTATGCCGGAGGCGGCGCCCGTGACGAGGGCGGTCTTGCCCGCGAACTCGGTGGCGTAGTCGGGGACGGTGGTGGCGGGGGTGGTGCTCATGGTGCTTTTCACTTTCCTGTCGCTATGTGGGGGGCCGCTAGGGCTGCCTCCCTGGTCAGGACGGCGTAGGCCCGCTCCACATGCGCGGTGAGGTCTGCGTCGTACTCGTGCCCGCCGCGCGCCCAGCTGCGCAGGGCGGCGGTCAGGACTCCGGCGGCGGCGCCGACGACGACGGCCGGGCGCTGGTCCCGGGCGGGGTCGGTGCCGAGCCGGTCGGCGATGATCCGGACGGACTCGTCCTGGGCGTCGACCCGGACGCGCTCGTACGCGGCGAACAGCGCGGGCTCCGTGTCGACGAGGGCAAGGAGTTCGCGCCTCGGAGCCCGGCGGTGCAGGGCCGGAGTCTCAGAGGCGGCGAGCCAGTCCAGTACGGCCGCGTGATAGGCGGCCAGCGGAGGCTCGTCGGCGGGGCGGGCGCGCAGGGCCGCGTTGATGCGGTCGCCGTCGGCGCGGGTGAAGTCGAGCGCCGCGGCCTCCTTGCCGCCGAAGTGACGGCTGAAGGTGCGGCGCGTGACGTCGGCGCGCTCAGCGATGGCCTCCACGGTGACGGCCGCGAGGCCGTGCTCCAGGATCAGGTCGATGGCCGCGTCGGCGAGCGCTTCCCGGGTCTGGCGGGCCTTGCGCTGCCTGCGGTCCTCGCCGCTCCGGTCGGTGGCCGGGACTCCTGGGCCGGATTCCGTCGCCTTGTTCATGTCTTCGACTGTACACCCGCGATGTCCCAATGGGACATCTGTCCCGCCGGGACTCAATCGGCTGTCATCGGCTGTCGAAGACTCATGCGGAACGCAGGTCGAAGACGCCGTACCCGAACCCCCGCGCCGTGACGACGCCGCTGTCGGCCTCCACGCCCTTCGCCTCCAGTACTCGGGGGCCCGCCCCGTCCACGAGAGGGGTGGTGAACGCCGCCGGTGTGCTGCGGGGATTGATCACCACGAGATGGCTCCCGCCCCTGACGTACACGAACGGATAGCCGCTGTGCAGCACCTCCACCGATCCGTCGGGCCCCAGCTCTGGGGTGGCCTTGCGCAGGGCGATCAGGCGGTGCACGAGGTGCAGCAGAGAGCTGTCGTCGGCCCGCTGGGCGGCGACATCGGGGCGCCGCGGATCGGGGTCGACGGGGAGGTAGAGGCGGTCGGCCGGTGCAGTGGAGAAACCGGCGTTCGCGCTGTCGTCCCACTGCATGGGGGTGCGCGAGCCGGCCCGGTTGTAGCGCGGGCCGAGCACGCTGCCCTCGGTGCCGGGAAGACCGGGGACGTACCGCATGCCGATCTCGTCGCCGTAGTAGATCGCGGGGAGCGTGGGCCAGGTGAGCTGGAAGGCGAACGCCGCCGGGAGCTGCTCGGCGGTGCGCGGGCCGCAGTTGAGGCGGGAGAAGTCGTGGTTGGAGGTGGGCAGCGAGATGTGCCCGGCGTCGCCGAGGGCTTCGTCGGCCGCCTGCCACGCCTCGACGAACGTACGGGGGGAGCCCTTGCCGCTCGGATCGAAGAAGCAGTCGAGGGGGTCCCACGACGCGTCGGCGGTGCCCTCGCCGTTGTTCCACAGGGAGCGCAGGGGGCCGCCGTTGGTGGGGCCGCCGAACTGCAGGAAGAAGTCGGCGTGGAACCCGGCGGGGACGGACACGGCCGGATCACCCCACTCCGAGAGCAGCACCGCATCCGGGTGGGCGGCGTCCAGCCAGCCGCGCAGCTCCGTCCACACCGCTGCCGTCGCGCTGCGGTCCGGGTCGTCCTTGACGAGGGAGTGCGCCATGTCGACGCGGAATCCGGCGAGGCCCAGGCGCAGCCAGTGGTCCATGATGTCGCGCAGCGCGGCCCGGTTGGCACGCGGCCCGTCGGCGTCGACGGTACTGCGCCACGGCTCGGCCGGATCCATGCGCGCATAGCCGAAGTTGAGGGCGGGCTGGGAGTCGAAGAAGTTCGGCAGATACGCGCCGGGGCGGCTCCCCGGGGACCGTACGAAACCGTCCGGACAGCCTGTGGGCGCCCAGATGTAGCGGTCGTCGTCCGGGTCGTCGGCCGACGTGGTGAACCACGGGTGCTGGTCGGAGGTGTGCCCGGCCACCAGGTCGAGCAGGACCCGGATGCCGCGCCGTCCCGCCTCCTCCACCAGCTCGGCCAGGTCGGCGTTCGTGCCGTAACGGGGCGCGACGGAGAGGTAGTCGGACACGTCGTATCCGGCGTCCCTGAACGGTGAGGTGAAGCAGGGGTTGATCCAGACGGCGTTGACGCCGAGCCAGGCCAGGTGGTCCAGATGTGCGGTGATGCCGTTGAAGTCACCGATGCCGTCGCCGTCGGAGTCGGCGAAGGACTGCGGATAGATCTGGTAGAAGACGGCGTCGGAGAGCCAGGCGGGGGCGGGGCGGAAGGAAGTCATGGGACGGGTGCGGCCTTTCCTTCATGCGGCTTCCGGGGGTGGGCGGCAGCCACTGCCTGCAACATGACTACAAGGGCAGTGCGCATACCGCGAGAGGGGCGGCGAACGGCGTCCCTGCCAGGCGTAGTCGGCCGTCGCTCCCCACCTCGAAGACGCTGACCGAGTTCGACTTCTGGTTCGCGGCGAACAGCAGTCGCTGGGACGGCGAAAAGGCGATGTGCCGGGGGAAGTCCCCGCCGACGGGGACGGTGTCGAGCAGCCGCAGCCGGGCGCCGCCCGCCTCGATGGCGTACCGCGTGAGGCTGTTGTGCCCGCGGTTGGCGAGGAAGGCGAAGGTGCCCTCACTCGTGACGGCCAACTGCGCCGGGTAGCTGGCGCCTTCGCCCGTGCCGGTGGACTGCGGCGCACCGGGAGACAGCCGCCCGCTCGCGGGGTCGTACCCGCAGACGACCACCGTGTTGTCGAGCTCGTTCGCCAGATAGGCGAAGCGTCCGGAGGGGTGGAAGGTGAGGTGGCGGGGTCCCGCACCCGGTCGCAGAGTGGCGTACGAGGCCTGGGTGAGTTTCCCCTTCTTCGTGTCGAGGCGGTAGCTGTAGACGGTGTCGTTGCCCAGATCTACGGCGAGGACATGACCGCCGTCCGGACTGGTCATGATGTGGTGGGCGTGCGGTCCGTCCTGGCCCGGACCGGGTGGCGGACTGGAGTGGGTGACGAGGTCGCTCAACTCGCCCAGTGCGCCCGAGGCTTGAATGGGATGGACGGCTACGTTCCCGGAGAGGTAGTTGGCGCTGAGCAGCCAGCGTCCGGTGGGGTGCACGGACAGATGGCAGGGCCCCGCACCCCCGGTGCCGCGCGCCCCCAACACTTCGGGGCCCGCGGGGGAGAGCGCGATCGCGGTCACGCCGCCTTGTTCCCGCTCATTGACGGCGTAGAGAGTTTTGCCCGAGGGGTGGAGGCAGAGGTAGGAGGGGTCGGGTACGCCGGTCAGCGTGCCGGTGTCGGTGATGTGCCCGGTCGCTTCGTCGTACGTGGCCAGGCCGAGGCCGGTGCCGCCGCCTTGCTGGGAGGTGTACGTACCGAGAAAGAGCTGCCGTGCGCGGCGTGGCGGCCGTTCGGGGTAGAGCGCGGACGCGGAAGCGGGCGCGGGTGCGGAGATGGCAGCGGCGGCAGCCGTGGCGGCGACGGCTCCGATGAATCCCCGCCGTCCCCAGCCATTTGTCGCCGGCAGTCCCTCGGACCCACTGTTCATCCCTGCCGCCATGTCCACTCCTTGAGTGTCGGTAGTGACGCGTGTGGCAGACAGCGTGGCGCTTGGAATCCCCCCGATCAAGAGGCGCAACCGGAGTTGCGTTCTGTGCAATGAAAGACGGGCGTCTGACGGGGTTCGGGTGGGCGATGTGGCGGCGGCGCGTGGCCGCCGCGACCGGAAGCGGTGACACCGATCGGGTCTCTCATCTGCAGGGTTTCATGCTTGTTGAACCGTGCATGAAATACGGAGAGTAACTACGACCAACTTGCCTCGAATATGCGCCGCACCGTGGCCGGACATACCACCCTGAGGTATGAACTGGCTCTGAGCGGGCAAGATGTAGGTGCCATTCGCGGTGCCGCCCCAGACCCCGGCGGCGTCGGGCGCCGACCTGAAGGCCGCGCCGCTCGCGTTGTCGTAACTCTTCGTATGCGGGGTGTAGGGAAAAATAGGGGGGTGGATCATGGGCACGCCCGACCCGGGTTTTGGGCTGCAGCACCGTGTGGTGGGCGAATCGATAGTTCTGACGTTCCGTGGTGAGCTGGACGCTTGGGCGGACCAGGAACTCGGGCCGCGAATAACGGAGTTGCTGAACAGGTCGGACGCGGACGTGGTGGTGGACCTGCGGGAGGTGTCCTTCCTGGACGCCGGTGGCCTGCGGCTGCTGGTGCGCATCAAGGGCCAGGCCATCGCGAGACGGCGCCCTCTGCGACTGGTGCGCAGCAGTCCGCGTGTCTGGCGGGTACTGCGCATCACTCGGCTCGACCGCAGTTTCACCGTCCTGGACAGCATGCCGTCGGACCTGGACGCGCCCGATGACTATGAGGGAAACCTGAACAGACCGGCCTAGACAGTCCGCAGGGACCCGATGGCTGGTTTCGGCCTGCTGTGACGGAAGTTGACCACTGAGAGCCACTGCGCGGATACCGTGTGCGAGACGTTTTTCGTTTCCCGTGTATACGCGAGGAGTTGCTGAGTGGACCGCAGTTCTGTGATCCGGATTCGTACTGTTCTGGCGGCGCTGGGCGTGGCGACCGCGATGGCGGCAGCGCCCACCGCGACGGCGGCGGCGGATCGGACGGAGTCGACGGCATCGTCCGCGGGGTCGGCGTCGTCGGCGGGGGCGATATCGTCCTCGGCGCGGCACGAGCCCTGCACCGGTGAGTTCCACAAGGACGCACGGCTCGGTCCGAAGTGGCTCCCCAAGAAGTGGCAGGAGCCGGTCGGCCCACTGCTCAAGGGATGGAAGCGCACGGGCGGCCTCTCGTCTTCGTCCTTCCTGAAGAAGTACTGGGAAGGCCCCGCCGAATCGGGCAGCTGGAAGTACCCGCCGAACGACGGCTTCGAGACGGTCAACGGCCAGGTCGACAAGCACCCCGAGGAGCTGGAGGAAGGTGAGCTTCTCGACCGCTTCGGATCGGAGTACGGCTCGTTCCTGGCCCCCGCGGGCGACTCGTACGCGGAGCGCGCACTGCCCCCGCAGAACCTCAACACCCGTGACGCCGCGGTCGCCTGCGACTACCGCGTCTACGAGGTGAGCAAGCCGTTCCACGTCTGGCAGGGCGGCATCGCCCCCTGGTTCGCGCAGCCCGGCGGCGGCCAGCAGGTCAAGCTCGACCCGGTCTTCCTGGACCCGGGTGAGGGGCAGCGCCTGAACGTGAAGTGGCTGCTCGATCACGGCTACCTCGAGCCTGCGAACGGCTAGCGCGACGATGGACATCCGTGGACTGCCCGCCGCGCTGCGCGAAGCCGGTGTCGCCGACGGCTACTACTGGATCGAGGGCGTCCACGAACCGGTCCCCACGCCGCCCGACTTCGTCTACCTGCGCAGAGCCGAGGGCGGCGGGGCGTGGGAGACCGGAACATACGAACGCGGAACGCACCATCCCCTCGCCCGGCACGCGGACGAGGGGGAGGCCTGCGCCCACTTGCTGCGCCTGCTGCGATGAGGCGGCGAGGGGACCCGGTCGCGCCCGTCAGCCCTCGGGGCGCAGCAGCCCGCGCTCGTACGCCTTGGCCAGTCGCTGGGGAACGAGGTAGGCGGAGCCGTCGACGGTGACCGGCACGAGCTGCGGGGTGCTCGCCTTCCACTGGGCCCGGCGGTGACGGGTATTGCTGCGGGACATCTTCCGCTTGGGTACGGCCATGGGTGTTCGGGTCCTTTCTCGGCGGTGCGATGCCGAGGCTATATGAAAATGGATCCCATTTCGAATTAGGTTTCCTGTTGGCAGGTCCGAGCCCGCGGTTGACAGCCCGAACGCGCCCGCGACAGCATCCGGTTGATGGAGATCACCGACGCGACACCGGCGGAGCTCCGCGTCTGGCAGGCATTCGCGCTCGGCGAGGGCGTCGACTTCCGCGAGAGCCCCGACGAAGATCCCCGGGCCGGTGGATCCTGGGGGCCCGAGCGGACGGTGCGTGCCGAGGTGCTGCGGGCGCTGCTGCTCAACGGCCCCACGCGGGACGGCGAGATCGCGGGCCTGAAACTCACGGGCGCGCGGATCACGGGGCAGCTCAACCTCATGTACGGGACGGTCGAGCATCCCGTACGCATGCGGTCCTGCTATTTCGAGGAGACGCCGAATCTGTACGGGGCCCAGGTCCGCGCCCTGGTCCTGAGCGACTCGTGCCTGCCGGGGCTGACGGCGGGAACCCTCCGTGTCGAGCTGGTCCTGCGGATCACCTGCTGCCGGATAACGGGCCCCGTAAGGCTCGCGGGCGCGCAGATCGCCGGGGCCTTCTTCGCCAATGGGGCGGAGCTCGGCACCCCGCCCGCGCCCGACGGATCGCCTCCACCGGACGCGCCCGACCCCGAAGCGGCGAGGGAGGCGGTGCTGCAGCTGAACCACGCCGTGATCGGCACCGATGTATGGGCCGTCGGTCTGGTCGCCCACGGCCAGGTCCGGCTGAACGGCGCCTCCGTCGGAGGACAGGTCAATTTCGACGACGCCGAACTGAATGCTCCCGGTGGTGTGGCCCTGCACGCCGAGACGCTGTCCGTCGGCACCGACCTGCGGGCCATGCGGTTGCGCGCCCACGGCACGCTCAACCTCAGCGGCGCCAGAATCCCGCGGCACGTCAATCTCGCCTACGCCCGTCTCTCCCACCCCGGTGGATCGGCCCTGCGGGCCAGCAGCTGTGTCATCGGCGAGCTGTGGCTGCGGGAAGCCGCTCCGATCCAGGGAGCCGTGAACCTGCGCCGCTCCCAGCTGGACCTGCTGCACGTCCCCGCGGAGGTGTGGCCGACCCAGGTGAAGCTCGACGGCCTCGCCTACCAGAGGCTCGCCCCGCACCTGCCCGCCGAGCGGCGACTGCCACTGCTCGAGCGCGAGACGGCCGGTTATCTCCCGCAGAGCTACGAGCAGTTGGCCGCCGCCTACCGCACGGTGGGCGACGAGGCCGCCGCCCGCACCGTGCAGTTGGCCAGGCTCCGCCGCCACCGCCGCACCCTGCCCCCGTACGCCAGGATCTGGGGCCACCTCCAGGATGTGACGGTCGGCTACGGATTCCGTCCGATGCGCGCCGCCGGATGGCTGCTCGTCCTGCTGCTCATCGGCGCGCTCGCCTTCGCCCTTCACCATCCGCGCCCGCTGAAGTCCGACGAGGCCCCCGACTTCAACCCCGTCTTCTACACCCTTGACCTGCTCCTGCCGATCATCGGCTTCGGGCAGGAGTCGGCCTTCGCGCCGGAGGGCTGGTATCAGTGGCTCTCGTATCTCCTGGTCGCCACGGGCTGGGTCCTCGTCACCACGGTGGCGGCCGGTATCACCCGCTCACTGAGCCGCCAGTAACGATGAGCCGCCAGTAACGAACATCGCCGTCCTGGACACAGGCGGGGCAATGATCGATATCCTCCAGCGGAAACGCTCAAACGAACACCCGACGGGTGCGTGGCGAGGGGGTCGGCAGCATGCGGGAGCCGAGGGACGTCAGGCGGCAGCGGATACTCGCGGTCGTGGAGTCGAGGGGGGAGGCGCGGCTGAGTGATCTCGCCGACGACCTGGAGGTCTCGGTGATCACCGTGCGCCGGGATGTCGAAGACCTCGCCCGTGAGGGCAAGTTGCGGCGCGGGCACGGTGTCGCGCGGTCGGTCGGACCCGTGGAGCGCGGCGCCCCGCGGGCCGAACCGGTGGTGCAGGGCGGCGGGGCCGTGGCGCTGATGGTGCCCGAGCGGCACACCTACCTGTACGAGACGATGCACGGGGCCCGAAGCGTCCTGAACGAGGCCGGGATGCGGGTCGCGCTGCATATCGCGCCGCAGGTGGAGGGGGCTGAACGGCCGCTGGTCGAGCGGGTGTTGGCCGAGAAGGTCCAGGGGCTTCTGATCGCTCCGCGCTGGCGCACCGCGGCCGAGGAGGAGGCGGACTATGCCTGGCTTGCCGCGGCGGGCGTGCCCACGGTCCTGATGGAGCGTCGGCCGCGTGCGGGCAGTGCGCTGCACGCCATGGACTCGATCTGCACCGACCACTGGTACGGCATCCATCTCGCCGTCGACCACCTCATCGGGCTCGGCCACCGGCGGATCGTCCTGGCCGCCCGTGACGACAGCCCCACGGCCCGTGCGCTGCGTGCCGCCTTCACCGAGATCGCCGCGTCCCGGCCCGAGATCGAGGACTGGACCGTGATGCTCAGCGCCGCGAACGCGGGGCCTGGCCGGGTGCGCGAGCCCCTCGACCTCGCGGCGCGGTTGCGCGAGCACGGAGCGACGGCCGCGGTGCTGCACGGTGACGTCGACGCGCTGATGCTCGTACAGCAACTCATGGACCACGGCGTGCGGGTGCCGCAGGACTGCTCGGTGGTGGCGTACGACGATGTGGTGGCCGCGCTCGGCAGCACTCCGCTGACCGCCGTGTCACCGCCGAAGTACGAGGTGGGGCGGACGGCGGCCGGGCTTCTGCTGCGCAGGCTCGACGAGTTGGCGGAGCCGGGCGCCGTGACGACCCAGCGGGCGGAACTTCTGCCGGAGCTCAAGGTCCGTGGATCCACCACTCACGTCGAGATCGTTTGACCGCTTTAGTTTCTTTTGATCGATCTATTGACCGTCATCGTTCACGCGATCAGGATTCCCGTGTCCCGAACAAGAGCCGCGGGAGGCACCCACCCATGCCTGGTCGACCGAGCCGCCGGTCCCTGCTCGCCGTGACAGCCGCAGTTCCCACGGCAGGTGCTCTCAGCGCCTGTTCGGGCAGCGCGGGCAGCACGTCACGCAGCAAGGGCGGCACCACACGCATCACCTTCTGGTCCGCACTGCGCGGAAGCCAGGAAGTGGTCGACGCGTTCAACAAGACCCACGACCGCATCCAGGTCGAGTTCCAGCAGATTCCGTCCGGGGCCATGGGCGGATACGCCAAGCTCAGCAACGCCGCCCGGGCCGGCAACGCCCCGGATGTCGCCACCCTCGAATACCCCCAGGTCCCCGGCTTCGCCATCGACGGCGTAGCCCGGGACATCACCTCACTGATGAGTGAGAGGCTGCGCGCCAAGCTGCTGCCCCAGGCCCTCGGCCTCACCACCTTCGAGAAGAAGGTCTACTCCGTCCCGCTCGACGTCGAGCCGATGGTGCTGCACTACCGCACCGACCTGTTCGACGAGTACGGGATCGAAGTCCCGCGCACCTGGGACGATTTCACCGAGGCCGCCCGCACCGTACGGGACAAGTCACGCGAGAGGCGCATCGCGCTCTTCCCCACCGACGGCGGCACCCAGTTCGCCTCGTGGGCGTGGCAGGCGGGCGCCCAGTGGTTCGACACCCGCGACGGCGCCTGGAACATTTCGCTCACGGACCGCCCGACCCGGAAGGTCGCGGCGTACTGGCAGGGGCTCATCGACGAGGAGCTGCTGCTCGTCAACGCCTCCGAGAGCAGGCACTACGACTCCCAGCTCGGTGAGGGTCTTGTCCTCAGCCGGCTCAGCGGCGCCTGGGACGCCGGCTCGCAGATGAACGCCAGGCCGGGCCAGAAGGGCCAGTGGGCCATCGCCCCGCTCCCGCAGTGGGACCCCGACAACCCGGTCGTCGGCACCCACGGCGGCTCCACCTTCGCCGTCACCAAGGACAGCCGGCATCCGGAAGCCGCCATGGAGTTCATCGAGTGGCAGGTCTCGCACCCCGACGCGCTGCGCGCCCGCCTCTCCAGCGGCGCCAGCAGCCAGTACCCCGCCGTACCCGACCTGGTTCCTGTCGGCCGCAAAGCCTTCGACCGCACCTACTACTCCGGCCAGGACATCTACCGCCTCTTCGAGGAACAGGCCGAGACGATTCGCGACGGCTGGGTCTGGGGGCCGCGGATGACCGCGACCCAGCGGGTGATGCAGGACGGCTTCGCCCGCGCGGGCGGCGGAAAGGGCTCGCTGCTCGACGCAGTGCGCGCCGCGCACGACGGAACCATGCCGGACCTCAAGGCTCTCGGCCTCTCCATCACCGAGCACAGCACATGACGGGCCCGAACGCCCCGACCCGGCCGAAGCCCCCGTCCGCCGACGAGCACCAGCAGAAAGGCAGGTGACCCCGATGACCACGACCGCGCCCCCGGCCCGCGCCACCCGCACCCCCGATGCCCCCGTCTCCGCCCGCCGCGCCCGTACGCGTGCCCGGCGCAGTGAACACATCGCGTGCGGCGTCCTGATGACCCCCTTCCTGATCCTGTTGGTGACGGTCTTCCTGATACCCGTCGGCACCGCGGTCCGGCTGAGCTTCTTCAGCGACGACCAGCCGGGCCTCGGCTTCGGCCCGGAAAGCACGGTCTTCGTGGGCCTGCGCAGCTACACGGCCGTCCTCACCGACCCGACCTTCCTCGGCAGCCTCGGCACGGTCGTCCTCTACTGCCTGATCTACATCCCGCTCATGGTGATCGGCGCCCTCGCCCTGGCCCTGCTTCTTGACTCGGGCGTCGTACGACTGCGCGCCTGGGCCCAGTTGGGGCTCTTCCTGCCGCATGCGGTGCCGGGCATCATCGCGGCCCTCATCTGGCTGTACCTCTACACACCAGGGCTCAGCCCGGTCGTCGATCTGCTCGCCAAGGGCGACATCACCATCGACTTCCTCGGCGTGAACACCGTCCTGCCCTCGATCGTGAACATCGCCCTGTGGAGCAACCTCGGCTACAACATGGTGATCTTCTACGCCGCCCTGCAGGCCGTGCCCCGAGAAGTGATCGAGGCCGCCGTGGTCGACGGCGCGGGACCGGTGCGGACCGCACTCCAGATCAAGGCGCCCCTCGTGCGCTCCTCGATCGTCATGGTCGCCATGTTCACCCTGATCTGGGCGATGCAGCTGTTCACCGAACCGATGCTGCTCAGCCAGTCGTCCCCGATGATCAACACGCGCTTCTCGCCCAGCATGTACATCTACGACGCGGCCTTCACCCGCAACAACTACGGCCTCGCCGCCGCCGCTTCGGTGATCCTGCTGCTCTGCACGGTCGCCCTGTCCTACGGCGTCACCCGCTGGACCAACCGCTCCCAGAAGGAGGCAGCGCGATGAGCGCCGACACCCTCACCGCGGGCCGCCCCCGCCTTCTGGGCCGCACCGTCGTGAACACCGTGGTCGGTATCGCGGTGCTCTACACCCTGCTGCCCGTCCTGTGGCTGGTGCTCGCCGCGTCCAAGAACCGGGACGCGCTGTTCAGCAGCAACTTCTTCACGCTGACCGACTTCTCCTTCGTACAGAACCTGCGCGACCTGTTCGCGATGGACGGCGGCCTCTACGGCCGCTGGTACACCAACAGCCTCTTGTACGCCGTCCTTGGCGCCGCGATCAGCGCACTGGTGAGTGTCGCCTGCGGCTACGCCTTCGACAAATACCGCTTCGCGCACAAGGAGAAGGTCTTCGGCCTGGTGCTCGCCGCGGTGATGGTGCCGCAGACGGTGCTCGCGCTTCCGCTGTACCTGATGGCCTCGGCCACGGGCCTCGTCGACACCTTCTGGGCGGTGTTCATCCCGGTCCTCTTCAACCCGTTCGGCGTCTATCTGGGGCGGATCTTCAGCCAGGGGTATGTGCCCGACGAGGTGCTCGAAGCGGCCCGCGTCGACGGCGCGGGGGAGCTGACCACGTATGTGCGTGTCTCCCTGCGGATGCTGGGACCCGGCCTGGTGACGGTGTTCCTCTTCCAGCTCACCGCCATCTGGAACAACTTCTTCCTGCCCATGGTGATGCTCTCGGACCAGAAGCTGTATCCGGTCAGCCTCGGCCTCTATACCTGGAACAGTTCGGCCACCGTCTCGCCCGAGTACTACCCCGTGGTGATCATGGGTTCGCTCCTCGCGGTACTGCCGCTCATCCTCGCCTTCATGCTGCTGCAACGCTTCTGGAAGTCGGGTCTCACCGCGGGCTCGGTCAAGTGAGCCACGCTCACCACGTGAAAGGGAATGTGTTGAAGAACGGCAGCCACCGTCCGCACACCGCGCTCGCCATGGCGCGGGACGCGGCGACGGCCGTACTCGGCCCCGACGCGCTCGCCGCCATCGGCCGGGTCTGTGATCTGGTTCCGGACACCGTCCTGGACGACTTCAGCACGGAACGGGCACGCTCCGTGCTCCGGGACGTGGAGGTCCTGGTCACCGGCTGGGGCTGCCCGCCCCTCGACGCCGCCGTGCTCGCGGCCGCGCCACGGTTGCGGGCCGTCGTCCACACCGCGGGCTCCGTACGCGGCCACATCACCCCGGAGTGCTGGGACCGCGGCATCGAGGTGTCGTCGGCCGCGGCGGCCAACGCCCTGCCCGTCGCGGAGTACACCGTCGCCATGATCCTGCTCACCGGCAAGCAAGTCACCGAGCGAGCGCGGGAGTTCAAGGTCACCCGGCGCCGCGACGACTGGCTCGGCCTCTCGCACGGCGTGGGCAACTACGGCCGCACGGTAGGCATCCTCTCCGCATCGATGATCGGCCGCCGCGTCATCGAACTCCTCCGCCCCTACGACCTCAAGGTCCTGCTGCACGACCCGTACGTCTCCGACGAGGAGGCCCTGGCGCTCGGCGCGCAACCGGTCGGCATCGATGAGCTGTTCGGCGGCAGCGATGTCGTCAGCGTCCACACTCCGCTGCTGCCCGCCACCCGAGGCCTGGTCGGCCGTGAACTGATCGCCGCCATGCGCCAGGATGCGGTGCTCATCAACACGGCCCGCGGCGCGGTGCTCGACCAGGACGCCCTCACCGAAGCCGCCGTCGCCGGCCGCATCCGTGCCGTCCTCGACGTCACCGTCCCCGAAGTCCTGCCTCCCGAACACCCGTTGTGGGAGTGCGACAACGTCATGATCACCCCGCATCTGGCCGGTTCGCAGGGCAACGAGTGGGGTCGCCTCGCGGATCTCGCCGTCGCCGAACTCGGCCGCTGGGCCGCGGGCGACGGTTTCGCCCATGCCGTACGACGCGAAAGGCTGGCCTACCTCGCATGAGCATCCCCGGACTGCCCGGACTCCCTGGACTGCCCGAAGAAAACCGGGAGTTGAGCCCCTTCACCGGCTACACGCGCGAACACTGGGAGGCCGCAGCCGACGGTCTCCTGAGCGCCGCCTGGCAGTGGGCGACACCACGCGGCGCCCTACTCGACCTGCCGGGGCGGCCTTCCGCATCGGGCGTACGGTCGGACGGGCTTGAGGGATACGCCCGTACCCTTCTCGCCGCCGCGTTCCGGGTGGCGGGAGCCGACGGAAAGGACCCGCACGGCTGGCTCGACCGGTACGCGGAGGGGCTCGACGCGGGCACCCGCACACCCGGCCGTGACGACGCCGAGTCCTGGCCGGTGATCCTGGACCACAGCGTCCAGGGCCAGCCGATGGTGGAGTCCGCATCCGTCGCACTCGGGCTGCGCCTGACCCGCCCCTGGCTGTGGGACCGGCTCGACACCGACGTACAGGATCGCGCCGAGGAGTGGCTGCGCGGAGCGATCCGCCACGTCCCCGCGCCCAACAACTGGTACCTCTTCCCCTACACCGTGGCCGGATTCCTGGAGTCGGTGGGCCGGGGCGACGCGGAGACGGCCCGGGCGCGGGAGCGGGCCCTCGAACTCCTGGAGACCTGGTACCGCGGCCAGGGCTGGTACGCCGACGGAGACGGGCGCGCCTTCGACCACTACAACGGCTGGGCCCTGCACCTGTACCCGACGCTCGACGCCCATCTGGCGGACGATCAGGACCAGTTGAACCGGCACGGCCCCCGCCTGCACGAACACCTGGAGAGCTTCGGGCTCCTCTTCGGGGCCGACGGCGCCCCGATCCACTTCGGCCGATCCCTGACCTACCGGTTCGCGGCAGGAGCCTCCGTGGCCCTCGGCGCAGTCACCGGCCAGACGCCCCTGACCCCGGGCACCTCGCGCCGACTCCTCAGCGGATCCCTTCGCTACTTCCTCGACCGCGGCTCTGTCGGCGCCGACGGACTGCTCAGCCTCGGCTGGCACGGCCCGCACGACGCGACCCTGCAGCCCTACTCGGGCCCCGGGTCCCCGTACTGGGCGTCGAAGGCGTTCGTCGGTCTCCTGGCACCGGCCACCCACCCCCTGTGGACCGCCACGGAGGAACCCGCCCCCAGCGAGAGCCGCGACCAGGTCATCGCGCTGCCCGCCCCCGGCCTGCTCGTCCAGAGCACCCGAGGCGACGGGGTCGTACGGCTGCACAACCACGGCAGCGACCACGCGCGCCCGCACGAAGCCGAGTCGGCGGCGCACGAGGACCCGCTCTACGCCCGCCAGGCCTATTCAACGAGGACCGGCCCCACGGCACGCGGCAACACCGCGGACAACCACATAGCGGTGGAGGTGGCAGGAGTACGCAGCGCCCGCAGCCGCATCCACCCGCTGGGCGCCGGTCGGGGCGACGGCTGGGGCTGGGCCGCGTCCCGGCACACACCGGCTTTCGTGAGCGGCCCGCCCATGGTGCCTGGCCTTCGCGTGGAGAGCGTCACCGTGGCCAGGGGGCGGCACGAACTGCGCGTGCACCGTGTCGTCGGCGCGCCGCACGGCGCCCGCGTCACCCACACGGGCTGGGCGACAGGGCCCGAGGAGCCCTTGCTCTCCGCGCTCCACCCCTTGCACGGCTGGACCGGCCAGGACGAACAGCGCGCACCCCAGGGCACGGCCTTCACCCGGTGGGCTCGCGTGCCACGCCTCACGGCCGAGGCCGAGGGCACGGCGCTGTACGCGGCTCTGGCCACGCTCACCGCGGAGCAGGAACCCGCGGCCTTGGCCGAGGCGGTCACCGTGGTGAGCGCGACGGCGGACACCGTCGAGGTGCGGTGGGCGGACGACGGCTCCCTGACCCGGATCGCCTTCGCACCGCTGACCGTCGAGCACGGGTGATGAGCGAGCACGGGTGAGTGCCGAGTCCGGGTGACTTGACCCTCACGTCGCGTCAGGCCGCATGCTGCACGCGACGAAAGGCGAGGTCCATGAGTTACACCGTGGGGCAGGTCTCCGGGTTCGCGGGGGTCACCGTCCGCACTCTGCATCACTACGACCGGTCCGGGCTGCTCGTGCCCAGCGAGCGAAGCCCGGGCGGGTACCGCCTGTACGGCGAGGCCGACCTGGCGCGCCTGCAGCAGATCCTCTTCTACCGCGAACTCGGCTTCGCCCTGGAGGAGATCGCGGAGATCCTCGCGGACCCGCAGGCCAACGCGCTCGATCTGCTGCGGGCCCGGCACAAGGCGCTGGTGGAGCAGATCGGCAAGCTGGGCCGCCTTGTGGAGGTCGCCGAGCGGGCCATGGACGTGCAGCAGACCGGTGTGCGGCTCGGCCCGCAGGAGCGGTTCGAGGTGTTCGGCGAGATCACCTTCGACCTGAGCTACGCCACCGAGGCCGGGCTCAAGTGGGAGAACAGCGCGGGGCACCGGGAGGCGATGAGCCGCGCCGCCGCCCACTCCAAGGAGGACTGGGCCCGGATCATGAGCGAGGCCGCGGCCTGGCGGGCGGAACTCGTCAAGGCGTTCGACGAGGGCGAACCCGCGGAGGGGAAGCGCGCGACGGACCTCGCGGAGGAGCACCGGCAGCACATCACCCGCTGGTTCACGCCCTGCCCGCCCGCCATGCACCTGCGCATCGCCGACGACTACACCGAGGATCCCCGCGCCTTCGCCCTCGTCGTACCGCCCTCGGAGCAGCGGCCGGGCCTCGCCGCGTTCCTGCACGCGGCGGTGCGGGCCAACGCGGAATCGGTCGGGACCGGGACGGGCAGCCGATGAGGATCCTGCTGGCCGCCGCCGGGTCGTACGGCGATGTCGCCCCGTACACCGGCCTCGGCGCACGGTTGCGCGGGGCCGGGCACGAGGTCGCCCTCGCCACGCAGGAGTCCTTCGCGCCGCTCGTGCGGGGCGCCGGGCTCACCTTCCGTCCGCTGCCCGCCGACACGAGCGGGGGCGGTGGGAGAAAGGGTGGTGGGAGGAAGAGCGGTGGGGGGAACCGTCAGCTGATGCGCACGGCCGCCGCGTTCGTACGGGAGCTGGGGGCCGGGCTCGTCGACGCGGCGGAACCCGGCGCCGACGTGCTGCTGCTCTCGACGACCACGGCACCACTGGGCTGGCAGGTTGCCGAGGCCATGGACATCCCGTCCCTGGGCGTCTATCTGCAACCCACCCACCCCACACGGGAGTTCGCACCGGTGGTGAGCGGTGGCAGGTCGCTCGGCGGTCCCGGCAACCGTGCACTCGGCCGCTTCTCCCTGCGGATGACCGATCGCGTCTACGCCGACGCGATCGCGGACCTGCGGACACGCCTCTCGCTGCCCCGAGCCGGCCGGGGCGCGGTCCGCCGCCGCCAGGAAGAGGCCGGGTGGCCGGTCCTGCACGGATTCAGCAGCGCAGTGGTGCCCCGGCCCGCGGACTGGCGCGAGGGACTCGACGTCGTCGGCAACTGGTGGCCGCACCACGACCCCCAGACCCCGCTGCCCGCCCCCTTCGAGGACTTCCTGCGGGCCGGGCCGCCACCCGTCTTCATCGGGTTCGGCAGCATGGCCGCGGGTGAGGGCGCGCGGCTGAGCGAGTTGGCCGTCTCCGCGCTGCGCCTGGCCGGGCTGCGGGGAGTCCTGCAGGAAGGCCGGGCGGGGCTGATGGGGCAGGGCGACGGCATCCTCACCGTCGACGGGGTGCCCCACGCGCTCCTCTTCCCACGGATGGCGGCCGTGGTCCATCACGCGGGCGCCGGTACCACCGCGGCGGGGCTGCGGGCCGGTGTACCCGCGATCCCCGTACCCGTCATGGCGGACCAGCCCTTCTGGGCTTCGCGGCTCGCCGGACTCGGTGCGGCCACCGCGCCCATCCCGTTCAAGGAGCTCACGGCCGAGCGCCTCGCCGAGCAGCTCGGAGCCGCGGTGCGCGAGGCCACGTACAAGGAAGCCGCCGGTGCCGTCTCCCGCCGGATGGGCACGGAGGACGGTGCCGGTCATGTCCTGAAGGCGGTCGAGCGCCTCGCGTGAGCGGAGTCCGGGTGACCCGAGGCGACCGGTTGCGTAGCCCGAGCGGCCGAACGGGCAGGTCGTGACGGTCAAGACGGAGCCGGAGCGTGGAAGCCTGCAGATATGACCGAAAGCGCGCACCTCTATATGGCGAACCCTCGGATCACGGTCCTTGGCGTCAATCCCGGACGACCGCCCTTCCGCATCGTGGAGCTCGACGGCGAGGTGGTCGGCGAGGCCAGGGAACTTGTCGACGTCCTTGAGGTGGCGGCTCAGGTGGGTGTCGTCGTGCACGACGTGGACGACCCGGATCTGGTGCGCTGGGTGGGCGGCGACAAGTTCACCTGGAAGCCTAAGGAACCGAGGTCGACGGAGTCGGGCCAGCCGAAATAGCCGAACGGGTCGAACTGGCCGAAGCGGGGCAGGTCCGGGGGTCGGGGCGGTCAGGGTGGTCGGGTTCGAGGTCGTAGATCCTGTTCAGGAGCTCGGCCTCGTTGCCCGTCAGGCCCGCGCGGCGCAGCGCTTCGTCCGCCTCCGCGATGGGTCCTGCGAGCAGCGAGGCCGCCGCGGCCGGTGAGGGACCGGAAAGCGCGGCGCGTGCGGTGTGCAGCAGCCGCAAGCAGGCCTGGGCGGCGGCAAGTTCGGGGGTCGACGTGCTGGTCATGTCGAGAGCTCCTCTGCGCGGGGTCGGACGGCCCGGCGGCTCGCACCGGTGGACCCTCCACTCTTGCGCACGGGTCTGACAATCGGGTCCCTACGCGGCCGTGGCGCGGCGGGTGAGCCGCAGTGTGAGGCCTTCGGGCATCAGGGTGAGGCGCTCGGCCACCCGCAGGCGGTAGCCGGGGTCGGCGTGCAGGTCGTAGCGGCGCAGGAGAAGGCCGAGGACCAATGTCGCCTCGTGCAGCGCGAACTGACGACCGATGCAGGCCCGCGCGCCCGTGCCGAACGGCTTGAAGACATGGGCGGGCCGCGCACGGACCGCCGAGGGGGCGAACCGGTCGGGATCGAACTCCTCGGGCCGCTCGCCCCAGGCCGCCGGATCGCGGTGCAGGAGCGTGGCGAGGACGAGCGCCCAGGCCCCCTCGCGCATGGGGTGCACGCCACCGATCGTCGTGTCGTGCAGGGCCTGGCGGGAGAAGCCGGGCGCGGTCGGCCACAGCCGCAGCGACTCGTCCAGGACGCGCCGCAGATAGCGGAGCTTGGCGACCTGTTCGTACGCGGGTTCCTCCGCGGCGCCCCAGACGTCGTCGACCTCCGCCTGGGCGCGCGCCAGGACTTCGGGGGAGCGCGCGAGGTAGTGCAGCGCGAACGACAGGGCGCCCGATGTCGTCTCGTGCCCGGCGACCAGGAAGGTGATGACCTGACGGCGTATGTTCTCGGCGGAGAGCCGCTCTCCCGTGTCGGGGTGGGCGACCTCCAGCATCCGGTCGAGCAGATCGCCGTCGCCCGGACCTGACGCGGCGCGGCGGGCGGCGACCACGTCGTCGACGGTGCGGTTGAGGTAGGCCATGTCGGCGGCGTTGCGCCGGGTGGCGCCGCGCAGCAGCAGCGGGGCGAGCGCGGGCGGTACGACGTTGCGGCGCTGGGCGTAGGAGAGCGTGCCGACCATGGCCGTCACGAAGGGGTGGGGCCTGGACCGCTCGAAGGAACCGAAGTCGTGCCCGAAGCCGGTGCGGGCGATCGTCTCCAGGGTCAGCTTCGTCATGTCGCCGGGCACGTCGACGGACCGGCCCGCCTCCTCGCGCGCGTCCCAGCGGGCGGTCAGCTGCCGGGCGACGTCCAGCATCAGCGGGTGGTAGCCGGCCATCGCGTCCCGGCTGAAGCCCGGCGCGAGGATGTCGTGCGCCAGCTGCCAGTTGGGCTCGTGGTTGTACGCGGTGAACAGGCCGTCCCCGGCGACCGGCCGCAGATTGGCGACCCCCAGGCCCACGTGCTTGGCGAACCGCGACTCGTCGGCGAGCTCGGCCGCGAGCTCGGCGCCCCAGACGAAGACGATCTCCTTGCCGAAGGCCTTGCGGCGGAAGATGGGCCCCAGGCTGCTGCCGATCCGCATCGAGTCCTGCACGGGCGTGCGGACATGGGCGCCCAGGACATCACCGATCAGGGGCAGGCGGCGCGGCGGATGCGGGACGAGGTCGAGGCGCGGCCACCCGAGCTCGGCGCTGCGGAACCCCTTGGGAGGTCCGGCGGGCTCGGTGGGCCCAGCAGACTCGGCAGATCCGGCCTGCTCAGCCCCCTCTGCCGCCTTCGATGACTGCGACACCTGCGCCATGTGTGCCATCTCCCTTGTGCCGCAGACCCATTGAGCCTGTTGTACGCGGATTCAATAAGGACCCACAGTCTGATCCCGCTATTGAATCCACGTCAAGTAAGGTGCTCCCATGGCCGCGAACCCGCAGGAGCGCACGAACCCGCAGGAGCGCACGCGCCGCAGACTCAGCACCGAGGAGCGCAGGGAGCAGCTGCTCTCGGCAGGGGCGCGGCTCTTCGCCCAGAATCCGTACGACGACGTATGGGTCGAGCGGGTGGCGGAGATCGCCGGAGTCTCACGCGGCCTGCTGTACCACTACTTCCCGACCAAGAGCGACTTCTTCGCCGCCGTCGTGCAGCGCGAGAGCCATCACATGCTGCGTCTGACGGCGGCCGTGCCCGGAGTACCGGTCCGCGACCAGATCGGCACGGGGCTCGACACGTTCCTCGCGTACGTCGAATCGCACGCGGAAGGCTTCCGCGCCTTCCACCGTGCGGAAGAGACGGGCGACGCCACGGTCCGCAGGATCTACCGCGAAGGCCTTGCGGCGCACGAGAACCAGATCCTGGAAGCCCTGGCCGCGGATCCCGAGACGGCGTCGACGCCCCACGACCTGCCCACCCTGCGCCTGGCCGTGCGCGGCTGGCTCGCCTTCATGGTGGCCGTCTGCCTGGAGTGGCTGGAGGAGCCGGAGCTCCTGGCGCGTGCGCAGGTGCGGGACCTGTGCGCGCGGGCGTTGCTGGGTGCGATCGCGCCGTGAGGTGACCCTTGCGGGGGTCAGGCCGCCATCGCCAGCGGCCTCGTCACCGCCACCACTCGTCCGTCCGGCAGCAGTTCGCCGGTGTCGTCGAAGACGATCGTGCCGTTGCACAGCAGGCTCCAGCCCTGTTCGGGGTGGGCGGAGAGGACCCGGGCCGAGAGGTGGTCGGGGCTCTCGGCGGGCGGGCACGGGGGCTGGTGGGCGCACATGGTGTACCTCCGGGTGGGGGTCGCGAACCTTGCGCGCGGCCCGGTCTTGTTCGGTTTCTCCTTGTGTGAGTGAAGACTCGGCGGGAGGCATCAACTCATCGCTCGGAAAGGTTACTTGCGACCTCAGCCGGGGAGGAAACCGGCCCGGAAGTGCGCCAGGAGTGTGGTACGCGACGTGGCATCCGTGTCCGTGTCCGCGTGCGCGTCCGCCAGGCGACCGGCCACCCAGAGGAAGAAGTCGTCCCCCTCCGCGTCGATCCAGTCGTACGTCGGGTCGAACGGACCGGAATCCGGTGCGGGGTAGAGGAGTTCGAGGGCCGTCCCCCGCGCGTCCTCGACGGTGAAGCGGCGGGTGCCGTTCGGCCCCTTGGACTGATGGGCCATCACTGCGGCGCAGTCCCAGCGGCGTTGGCCGTACTGGAGCCAGAGGGCCGGTTCGCCGTCGGACGGGTCGGCGTACAGCGCCGCTGCCGCCGCGTCGCTCACGTGGACGAAGCCATGGCAGCGGCCGGACGCGGGGGAGACGAGACCCGTTCGGGTGTCGAGGGCCCACGTCCGGCCGTGCTGGTCGTAATCCTGAAGCAGCATGCCGGTCAGACGCGCGGCCGGATGCCGAGTTCCTGGTCGACGGCTGCGCTGGTGCGGGTCGCCGCCTCGATGACCTCGGCCCAGCTGCCGTACTTGAGGAACTGCTGGTCCGCGGTCGGGCCCAGGGGATTGCCGTACTTCTTCATGTTCCGCTGCTCCAGCGCTTGCACCGCTTCGGGGGTCATCCCGGCACGGGTGATGTCCTTGGCCTCGTTGCGCATGTCGACGAGGACGCGGGCGATCTCCTCGTCGGAGCGCCCCTCCTCGTGCATACGGTCCGCCACGCGCTCCATGGTCTCCAGGAGTGCGTGGTAGCGCAGCCGCACCTCGCGCGCCCGCTCCCGCTCCTCCGGAGTCATCTGCCGGATCAGGCAGACCGCGGGGTCCTTGCTGGTGCACGGGTCATCGGGTGCGCGCGGCGGGGCCAGCAGGCTGTTGGCGGACGGGGCGTGCTGCACCAGCGCGTCCGCGTGGGCGTGCGCCGGGGTGAGCAAGGGGCCGCTGAGGGCGGTGAGCAGCGGGAGGAGGAAGAGGACCACGAGGCGCGGGACGGTCCGGGTGGGGGTCCGGGGGGCCCGCTTCGTGGTCAGGACAGCCGGGACGGCCGAGTCGATCAGGACAGTCGAGTCGGTCGGGACAGCCGAATCGGTCGGTACGGGGGCAGCGGCCATGAGGCGGGCACGCACGTAAGAACTCTCCTTCGCCTGGGACTTGGGACGAAGGGGACATTACGGCTCGGTAACGGTCGGAGGCCGCCGCCCTCGCGGCGCGTCCGGGTGACGTGCCGCAGAAGGGCCCTAACCGGCAGCCGGCCGCAGGCTCAACGCGTGCAGCGCCAACTGCATCTCGAACTGTGCCACCGGATCGTGCAGCCGGTCGCCGAAGACCTCGTCCAGCTGCCGCAGGCGGTAGCGCACCGTCTGCGGGTGCACGGCGAGGCGCGTGGCGACCTCACTCGCGTTGTGCCCGCACCGCAGCCAGCACAGCAGGGTCTCGGCGAGGCGCTCCCGCTGCGGTGAGCGCACCTCTTGCAGGGGCAGCAGATGCCGCTGCGCGAGCGCGTCGATCAGGGCCTCGTCATGGAAGAGCAGCAGCGTCGCCAGATGATCGGCGCAGTGCAGCAGGCCCGCGCGGGGCAGGATGCCGCGCCGGGACAGCTCCAGGGCGTCAAGGGCCCAGCGCAGCGAGCGCGCGCCCTCGTGCAGCGCGACCGTGGGGCCGATCACCGCGCGCAGCCCCTGTAAGGCGGCGGCGATCGACCGCGCCCGCCCCGGGCCTTCCGGGTCGGGCACCACGATGCAGCCGGGCTGCTCGGAGAAGCGCGCGAGGAACTCCGGCGGCACTATCGGCCTGATGGTCTCCGGGGTGAGGGCGTGGTCGATGACGACGACGGCCACCTCGCGCGGGATGGGCCACTGGGCGGCCTGGGCGAGATCGGCTATGGCCTCCGCCGACGCGGGAGGATCGGCGGTCAGCAGGTCGATGAGACGGGCCCGGCGCTGCTGCAGTTCGCCCGCCGCGTGCAGCCTGGCCTCGGTGTAGCCCGCTGTCGTCGCCGCGGCCATCTCGTCCAGGTGCAGGAACAGTGCCTCGCCGAAGGCGGCGAGCACGTGCCGGGGCAACAGGTCGGCGTCGACCAGGGCGTTGACCCGGCGCCAGGTGACGCGCGCGCCCAGGCGAAGCGCCGACTGGAAGGAGTCCAGGCTGCGGCCCTCGTCCGCCTCGCCCCTGCCGATGTTCTGGTACGTGGCCTTCACCGACTCCCAGTCGGTGTCCGGGTGCGCCATCCGGGCCAGGAAACCCGACAGGGCCTGCTCCACGCCCCGGTTCACGACATGCATGTAGGTGTCGTCGGTCGGGCGAGCGTACTCCGGTATCTCCGTGCGGATCGCCCGCACCACCTCCGATGTGATGTCGTCGAGGAACGGTCTCACGTGATCGTGGAGGCCCGAGGGGAACGCTCTGAACGCGGCGTGCGACTCCTCTGCCGGGGTGCCCGCGGATGCGGGGGCGCCTGCCGGGGGTATACCGGCGGGCAGCGTCGAACCGTTCACCATGGAGTGCTCCCTCTGCGCGCGGGGGACAAAGGTTTGGTGAAGATACCGCCACGGGTGCGTGGCGGCCCATCAAGGACGGATGGACATGATGCTGCCTCTTGTCACCCGGGTGACAAGAGGCAGCGAGTGCGAGACAACTCACGGGAGCAGACAGTTGCCGAACTCCGGCTTGCCGTCGAAGCGGTCGCCGAGCCACTTGACCGTGTCGTCCTTCGCCAGCTGATCGGTCGTCAGGTGCTCACCGGGATAGACCTTCCACCGGGTGGTGATGTTCGCCTTGCAGTAGGCCTTGCGGGTCGCGTCCTCGGTCTCGGTCGGGATGACTTCCTCCAGCGAGCCGCGGTACTGAAGGACGGGGAAGCCGATCTCGTACGTGGCGCCGGAGCGCGCGCGGCCGATGCCGACGCCGAGCTTCTGCTCGTCGACGACCTGGCCCCATGTCCTGCCGTCCGTGCCCTTGAGCGCGTAGAGCTGCTCAAAGCTCAACCCGTCCGAGGTGTTGTCCTCGATCTTCTGGCCCGCGAGGGCCGAGATCGTGCCGAGCAGGCAGTGCGATCTGGCCTTCTTGAGGGTCTCCTTGCCCTGGTCGTTCATGAGCTCCTCGAAGGGCATCTGAGGGTGCGAGGAGGAAAGGCCGAGCACGGCGTCGACCATGAAGCCCGCGAACGGGCTGCCGTTGAGCGCCTTGGCGACCACCTTCAAGTCGCCCGGCACACCCCCTGAGGCGTCGCCGACGACGTTGAGCTCGGGAGCGTACGAAGCCGCGAGCTGCGCCGCCCACAGACTGGCCGCGCCGCCTTCGGAGTACCCCCACAGGCCGACCTTCGTCTTCCGGTCGATGCCGGTGCCGGGGATCGCGGGCGCGCTGCGCACGATGTCGAGGAGTGCGTGCCCGGCGTCGGCGCCGGAGACGTACGGATGGGTCTGGCCGTCCAGATAGCCGGCGCCGTCGGTCGCGGCGACGGCGTATCCGGCCTTCAGGAGCGCCGCGATGTTCTCGCCCTCGTACTCGTCCTGGAACGCGCCCGCGAGCTGCTTGGAGAACGCGCACTGCGAACCGAGCCCCAGCGTCCCGGGGTTGAAGGCCACAACAGGACGGCTGCCCTGTCCGTTCCACCGAGCGTCCGGCACGGCGACGGTGCCGGAGACCGCGACCGCCCTGCCCGCGTTGTCCTTCGAGCTGTACTGGACCTTCCAGGCGTGCATCGGGACATCGCCCGGTACCTGGGGGAGTTCGGTCGTCCGGCAGGCGATGACGCTGCCGGGATCGGTCGGGACGGCACCGGGTACCTGGTAGATCCGCTCGTCCGGGGCATCGCACGCGGCCGACGCGTCCGGGGTCGCGGCCGCGCCCGCCGTCAGGGTCGGCACGCCGAGACCCAGGGCCGCCAGGGCGACGGCCGCGGTCAGCGCGAGCAGCCTCTTCTTCCGTTTCGCTCTTGGCCTGCGCACGGGGGACTCCTTCGTTTCGAGGGGAGATTGCTGTGCACGCCGTGAAGTTACGGAGCAGTAACCGGGCGTTGATAGTCAGTGGAACCACAGCCCGCCGGGCCGGAACTGTGCGTGGGGTACAAGTGGCGACCCGGCCTCCTGCGCCACGATCAGGTCATGACAGAGCCACAGGTGACGGCCCGGGACCCACGACCGTGGCTCCGCTTCTACGCAGCAGGGGTGCCGCACGGCCTGCACGTTCCCGACGTCACGATCCCCGACCTCCTTGACGCGGCCGCCGGGCACCACCGGGGCAGGTCCGGCTTCCGGGGGCTGCATCGCGCTGTGGGCGCATGCGCCGATACGTTGCGGACGCTGGGCATCCGACGCGGTGACCGGGTGGCGTTGGTGCTGCCCAACTGCCCGTGGTTCGCGGTGGCCTGGCATGCGGTGCTGCGGATCGGAGCGGTCGTGGTGGCGATCGATCCGGCGGCTTCGCGGCAGACCCTGACTCATCAACTCTCGGACTCGGGCGTACTGCTGGTGGTCGCCGGTGACTTTGCGGGGGAGCGGCTCGATGCGGTGCGCGGTGACACCTGCGTGCGGGACGTCGTCACGGTCCCGATCGACGGGGAGTGGCCGGGGAGCAGCCGTATACGGAAGGCGCACAGGCCTCAGGCGGGCGGCGTCGGGCCGGGACCGGGTGATCTGGCCGTCCTCGCGTACGTCGCCGCCGACGGCCCCGCGGCGATGCTCACGCACGCGAACCTGGTCGCGGCGGCCCACCAACTCGCCTTGTGGCATCCGCAGTTACGTGATGGCCAGGAGACCGTTCTGGCCGTCACGCCCCTGTGGCGGCCGCACGGGCTGCTGTTCGGTCTGACGGCCCCGCTGCTCACCGGGACGCGTACCGTCCTCCTGCCGGACCCCGAACCACAGGAGCTCCTGCGTACGGCACGCCGCCGGAAGGCGACCCTCCTGTCGGCCGAGCCCGCCGACTGCCGACGCCTGCTCCAACGCCCGGCCCACGAGCTGGAGGCGCTCGCCACGGTGCGGACCTGGCTGACCGACGCGCTGGACGCCGACACCGCCGACCGCATCCGGGACTCGGTGGACGCCGTGCTCGTCGAGGGCTACGGCATCCCCGAGGCCGCGGGCGCCGTCCTCGCCAATCCGCGCGGCGCCAATGCCCGGCCCGGCACATCAGGCCTGCCGCTGCCCGGCACCGAGGTCCGCGTCGGCCAGGAGGGGGCTCCAGGGATCGAGCTGCCCCCGGGTCACGCCGGCGAACTCCTGGTGCGGGGCCCGCAGGTGTGCGCGGGGTACTGGGCCGACCCGGCGGAGACGGGACGGCGGCTGCTGCCGGACGGGTGGTTGCGTACGGGCGACGTCGCGGTACTCGGACCGGACGGCTATGCGACCGTCATCGGAGGAGCCGGCCCCGCCCAGGACGCCGCGTCACACCCTTGATGCGGACCGAATCGGTGATGGCGGTGCCGGATTCCCGCCGGTGCCTGGCGGGCCGACGCAGCGTGACCGCGGTGACGACGGCCCCCAACAGGACGCAGAGCGCGGCTAGTTGCAGCCCCGTGTCGTAGCCGTCCAGGAAGGCGCTGCGCGGATCGGCGCCGTGCCGCAGCGCCGTACGCTCCGTACGGGTGAGCACCACGCCGACCAGGACCACTCCGAACACCCCGGAGATCTCGCGGGCCGCGCTCACCAGGCCCGAAGCCATGCCGGTGCGCGTCGCGGGGACATCGGCGACGGAACGTACCGTCAGTGGAGTCGTCAGGGCCGACCCCGCACCGATCAGGAGCAGCCCCGGCTGCAGATCCCAGTACTGCGCATGCAGCCCCGTCCCCGACACCCACACGAGCCCGCCCGCGACAAGGACGAGCCCCCCGGCGATCGACCAGTGCGCCCCCACCGCCTTGGCCGCACGCTCGGCGAACGGCGTCGTCACGAGCAGCGCACCGGCCAGCGGCAGAAAGGCCAGACCCGCCTTGGTGGGCGAGAAGCCGAGCACACGCTGGAGGTAGAGCGCGGTGAAGAAGAACACGCCGTTGACGCCGATGCCCCACAGCACCTGAGCCGCCGCACCCCCGCTCAGTGAACGGTTGCGCAGCAGCCGCAGGTCCACAAGGGGCAGAAAGGTCCGCGACTCGACGACGAGGAACGCGACCCCGGTGGCCGCCGAGAGCCAGAGGCAGAGCGGCACGGGCGGCGTGCTGAAACTGTGCTCGCCGCCCCTGACGAGGCCGTACGTGAGGAGAAAGAGCGAGGTAGTGGAGAGCGCGACCCCCGGCAGATCGAGGAGTGGCAGCAGACCGTGCCGCACGCGGGTGACGGCGCGTGGGACTGCGGGCACCAGGAGCAGGGCGAGGATGCCGAAGGGGACGTTGAGCAGGAACACCCAGCTCCAGTCCCACCGTTCGGTGACGAACCCGCCCACCACGGGGCCAAGGGCAAGGGCGACCGCGAGCGCCGCGGTCCACAGGCCGACCGCCATGGCGCGTCTGCGGGCGGGCAGATCGGCGGCGACCACCGCGAGCGAGGCCGGGATGACGAGCGCCGCACCCACGCCCTGCACCGTGCGTGCCGCGATGAGCGTCCCGCCGCTGTCCGCGAGGGCGGCGGCCAGGGAGGCCGTGGTGAAGACGACGATCCCCGCCGCGAGGACCACCCGTCGGCCGAGCAGATCCGTGAGCCTGCCCCCGGCCGGAAGGAGTGAGCCGAAGCTCAGTACGTAGCTGGTGGCCACCCATTCCAGGTCGGTGACGCTCAGGCCGAGGTCGCGCTGCACGGTCGGCAGCGCGACGTTGATGACGGTGTTGTCGAGCGTCGTGATGAATCCGGCTAGGGCGAGCATCGCCAGAAGAGCGGTCAGCCTGCCCCGGCCCACGTGCGGCTCCCCTCGATCGCGATGCGGTTGTGCCGCCGATGGTGATGCGGTTCCGCTGCCGGATTCTCCGGGGCTGCGGCGGTCGTGGCTGCTGCCCTTGACGCCGAATCCGGTGCGGGGGCTTGTCAGTGAAGTGACAGAGGGTGTCAGACGATCTGTCAGCAAGCCGTCTTACTCACGGGTCACATCCGGGCGGAACCTGGTTCACCGCTCGCCCCGCTCCCCGCTACATCCCGTCCCGGTCCCCGCCGAGCCCCGTCCCGGTCCCCGTGCCGTCCAGTTGGAGCCGCCATGTCCAGCACCATGACCCTTCAGCCGCCCGAAGGCCCGCTGCTGACCGACCACTTGGCGCGCTTGGCCGCCGCCCGCCCGCACCAACGCGCCTTCACCCACGTGGAGTTCCCCGAACCGTCGTCGCCCGGCCTGCACCACACCCTCGGCTGGCAGGGCCTCGACACCCGCGCCCGCGCGATCGCCGGGCGGATCGCGGCGAACGCGGGTCCCGGTGAGCGAGCGGCCCTGCTGCTCCCGCAGAGCCTCGACTACACGGCCGCGTTCCTGGGCTGTCTCTACGCGGGGGTGATCGCGGTGCCGCTGTTCAGTCCCGAACTCCCCGGACACGAGGGCAGGTTGGCGGCCGTCCTTGCCGACTGCGAACCCGCGTGCGTCCTTGCCGATGCGCGCACCGCCGCCGGGGTCGCACGGTTCATGACCGAGCAGGGGCTGCCGCCGGTGCCGGTGGTCCTGGTGGACCGGCCGAGCGAGAGGTCCGCGGTCGCTCTTCCGGAGCGGCTCGCCCCGGACGACATCGCCTACCTCCAGTACACCTCCGGCTCCACACGCAGCCCGGCGGGCGTCGTGATCAGCCACGCCAACGTCGTGGCCAACGCCCGTCAGGCCATCGATGCCTTCGCGGCCGACGCGGCGAGCAACACGACGGTCGGCTGGCTGCCGCTCTTCCACGACATGGGCCTCGTCCTGAGCGTGGCCGCGCCCGTCGTCGGCGGCTTCCCCTCGGTCCTCATGGACCCGGTCGCCTTCCTGGAGCACCCGGTGCGCTGGCTGAGGCTGCTCGCCGCGTATCCCGGGACGATCAGCGCGGCACCCAACTTCGCGTACGACTACTGCGCGAGCAGGATCGACAGGGACGAGGCCGCCGAGCTGCGCCTCGACCGCGTCAAGGTCCTTATCAACGGCAGCGAACCCGTGCGCCCCGGCACGGTCGAGCGCTTCCGCGACGCGTTCGCCGACGCGGGGCTCGCGCCCGAGGCGCACTGCCCGGCGTACGGCCTCGCCGAGGCCACCGTGTTCGTGACGACCGACACCTTCGCCGCGCCGCCCACGGTCCTGGCGTGCGATCCGCTCGCCCTGTCCGAAGGACGGCTCGAAGTGAGGGAGCCGACGGACGCGGAAGCGACGCACCTGGTCGCCTGCGGCACCCCGGCAGGGCAGGAGCTGCGCATCGCCGACGCGGCGACCGGCGCCTCGGCGGGCCCGGGCGAGGTCGGCGAGATCCTGCTGCGCGGGCCCAACATCGGCCTCTCCTACTGGAAGCGCGGTGGGCTCTCCGACGAGGTGTTCGGCGTCCGCCCGCCCGGTGCCGCCAAGGACGAGGGCAAGGCGGGGTGGCTGCGCACCGGGGATCTCGGCGTGCTCCACGACGGACGGCTCCATGTCACCGGGCGGCTCAAGGACCTGATCATCGTGGACGGCCGGAACCACTATCCCCAGGACATCGAGGAGACCGTGCAGTCGGCCGTCGACCTCGTACGCCGCGACCGGCTCGCCGCGTTCTGCGTGCCCTGGACGGGTACCGAAACCGACGTCCTGGTGGTCGTCGCCGAACACCGGCGCGGCGCGGAGCCCGCGGAACAGGACCTGCTCGCCGCGCTGCGCGACGCCACGGCCGCCGTATCGGCCCGGCACGGACTGCGTCTCGCCGAACTCCTCCTCATCCCGCCGGGCTCGCTGCCGAGGACGAGCAGCGGCAAGGTCGCCAGAGCGGCGGGCCGGGCGAGCTACCTGCAAGGCGCCTTCGGCGAGGGGGGCCGGGACGGCGTGGAGAGCGCGCGATGAGGGGGGCGGGCCACACGGACATCCGGGCGATCCGGGCCGCCGTCGTCGAGAGCCTGAGCGCCTGGTACGGCCTGGCGGCCGAGGAGATCGCCGACGACCGCCCACTGGCGGAGCTGGGCCTGACCTCCCGCGACGCGGTGGTCCTGACGGCGCGCCTCAGCGACCTCGCGGGTACGCGGCTGCCCGCGACGCTGCTCTGGGAGGCGTCGACGATCGGCGCGCTCGCGGAGCGGGTGGTGCGCGGCGAACCGGAGCACGGGGGTGCGCCGCCGCAGCCGGCGGTTGCCGATGTGCCCGTGCCGTCCGCGGAGGGCGGTTCACCGGTCGCGGTCATCGGCGTCGGCTGCCGACTGCCCGGTGACGTCACATCGCCCGCCGCCTTCTGGCAGCTCCTGAGCGAGGGACGTGACGCCGTGGGCAGCGTCGGCGACGACCGCTGGGTCCCCTTCGTACGGGAGGACAGGGCCCTGCCGGACGACATCAGCAGACACGGCGGCTTCCTCGGCGACGGGGGCATCGGCGACGTGGCGGGCTTCGACGCCGAGTTCTTCGGCATCGGAGCGCACGAGGCCACCGCCATGGACCCGCAGCAGCGCATGCTCCTGGAGGTCGCCCGCGAGGCCGTCGACCACGCGGCGCTGCCCGCGCCGTCCCTCGCGGGCACCCGTACCGGCGTCTTCGTGGGCATCAGCGGCAACGAATACGCCCATCTCACCACCGCGGAACCGGATTTGATCGGGGCCTGGACCCCGCCGGGCGCCGCCCTGAGCATCGCCGCGAACCGTCTCTCCTACGTCCTCGATCTGCGCGGCCCGAGCATGGCCGTCGACACGGCGTGCTCCTCGTCGCTCGTCGCCGTGCACCACGCCGTACGCAGCCTCGGGGCGGGGGAGAGCGACATGGCGCTCGCCGCCGGGGTGAACCTGCTCCTTTCCCCCGCGGTGACGCTCGGCTTCCAGCGGGCGGGGGCGCTGGCCGCCGACGGCAGGTGCAAGGCGTTCGACGCGTCGGCCGACGGCATGGTGCGGGGCGAGGGCTGCGGCGTCGTCGTCCTCAAGCGCCTCGCGGACGCCGAGCGCGACGGCGACCGCGTCCTCGCGGTCATCGAGTCCACCGCCGTCAACTCGGACGGCCGCTCCAACGGACTCACGGCCCCCAGCGCACAGGCCCAGCGCACGCTCCTGGAGCAGAGCCACGGCGACGGGCCCACGGTCGTGGACTACGTCGAGGCTCACGGCACGGGCACGGCTCTGGGCGACCCGATCGAGGCGTCCGCGCTCTCGGCCGCGCTCGGAGCCGGGCGCGGGCGGGCCGCCGATCAACCGCTGCTCATCGGCTCGGTGAAGACGAACATCGGCCACCTGGAAGCCGCGGCGGGCATCGCCGGGCTCATCAAGACGGTCCTCGCCCTGCACCACGACGAGATCCCGCCCCATCTGCACTTCACCGCCCCCGGCCCGCACGCCGACCTCGACGCCCTGGGCCTGCGCGTCGTCACGGGCCCCGAGCCGTGGCCCCGCTACTCGGGCACCGCACGGGCGGGCGTCTCGGCGTTCGGCTTCGGAGGCACGAACGCTCACGTGGTCCTCGCCGAACACCGCGTGCCGCGCGGCGCACGCCAGAGGGCCACCGGTCCCGTCATCGCCCTGCTCGACGGCGTCACCGAGGACCGCGTACGCACGTACGCGGGCGAGTTGGCCGCATGGATGGAAGGGCCCGAAAGCCGCTCCGTCCGCCCCGAGGACCTCGCCCGCACACTGACGGGCCGCGTCGGACGTGGCCGCCACAGGGCGGCGGTCGTCGCGCGCGGCCGGGAGGAGCTGACTACGGCGCTGACTCGCCTGGCCGGGCAGGAGCCCGATGGGCGGGTGGTGGTCGGGGCTACGTCGTCCGGGGGCGTGTCGTCCGGGATCGGCCCCGGTGCCGTGTGGGTGTTCTCCGGGTACGGGTCGCAGTGGGGCGGAATGGGCAGCGAACTCCTCGCCGCAGAACCGGAGTTCGCTGCCGCAGTCGACCGCATTGAGCCGCTCCTGCGTGACCAGGCCGGCATCTGCCTGCGGGACTGCATGGATCCCGGCGCCGAGCTGACCTCGCCCGCCGTCGTCATGCCCGCCCTCTTCGGGATGCAGGTCGCCCTCGCCGAACTGTGGAAGTCGTACGGCTTCGAACCGGCCGCCGTGATCGGCCACTCCATGGGGGAGATCGCCGCGGCAGTCGTCTGCGGCGCCCTCGACGTGGCCACCGGCGCGCGCGTCGTCGCGATCAGGTCGCGGCTCCTCGCCGGGCTCACGGGCGGCGCCATGGCCGTGGTCGACCGGCCCGGCGAGCACATCGAGGCGCTGGCCGCCGACTTCCGCACGCTCCAGGTCGCCGTACACGCGTCACCGGCGCAGAGCGTGGTCACCGGATCGGCCGACGACGTGCGCGGACTCATCGACCACGTCACCAGGGAGGGCGGCTTCGCCCGTTCCCTGCGCGTCACCGGCGCCGGACACTCGTCCCACGTCGATCCGCTGCTCGACGACTTCGCCCGGGAGCTCGCCGCCGTGCGGCACGCACGGCCCGGCTGCCGCCGCTACTCCACCGTCCTGGCCGACCCGCGCGACCCGGCGCCCTGCGACGCCGACTACTGGGTGGCCAATCTGCGGCGCCCCGTCCGCTTCAGCCAGGCGGTACGCGCCGCCGCCGACGACGGCCACCGGGTGTTCGTCGAAGTGGCCCCGCACCCCACGCAGTTGTACCCGCTGACGGAGACCCTGCGGGACGCGGGCGCCGACAGCTCGCTCATTCTCCCGACCCTGCACCGCGACACCGACGACGCGCTCACCTTCCGTACGTCCCTTGCTTCGCTGCTCGTGAGGGGCGTGGGCATTCCCGCGCCCCGTCAGAGCCTGCATCCGGGCGCGCGCATCGCCGACGTACCCTCACCGCGCTGGCGTCACCGCCGCTTCTGGGCGGGGGAGGAGCCGGGACCGCACGAGGCGCCACGTCACGCACCGGCCACCACCCGCGACGCAGGTCCACTCGACCGCCTCCGCGTCTGTGTGGCCGACGTCATGGGCTATACCCCCGACCGCATCGACGCCGACACCCCCCTCACCGACCTGGGCCTCGACTCCCTCACCGCGGCGCGCATCCGGACAGCGGTGGAGCGGGAGTTCGGGGTGGAGGTGGAACCGGGGGTGTTGCTGAGGCAGGCGACGTTGAGGGGAGTCGCGGAACTGCTGCCGGGCCCCCGGCCCGCCCGGCGCTCTCAGGGAGTTTCCCGCGAGGTGGAGTCCTACTCGTCGCCGTCGGCAAGGGAACTGGCGGGGGAGGGGCCCTTGCCCTTGCGTGTTCTCGCCGACAAGGCCGACGGCACCCCGCTCTTCCTGGCCCACGCGGCGGGCGGCACATCCGAGGTGTACGCACGCCTCTCTGAGCGCCTGTCCGAAACCCGCCCCGTCTACGGCTTCGACAGGATGGCCACCCCCGAGGACCTCAAGGCCCGCGCAGAACACTTCGCGAAACGCATTCGTGTCGTATGCCCTAACGGGCCCTGGATCGTGGGCGGTTGGTCCTACGGCGGTCTTCTCGCCCAGGAAGCCGCGAGGCTCCTCGCGCCACACGGCACGGTCCGGGCCCTTGCCCTCCTCGACTCCGTACTGCCCCTGCCCGCGCCCCCAGGCCTGACCCCGCTGGAGGAAGCCCACCGCCGCTACGCCGATTTCGCCGTGTACATAGCCCGCACCTACCGCACCCAACTCCCCCTGCCCTTCGAGGAACTGGCACGCCTCGACGACGCCGAGCAGATCGCCCTCGTCATGAAACTCCTCGAGCAGGCCGTCGACCTGCCCCGGGCGGTCCTCGACCATCAACGCACATCGGCCCTCGACCTGCGCAGCGGCGAACGCCACACGCCCGGCCCCTACACCGGCCGGACCCTGCTCTACCGGGCAACCGAACCGGCCCCGCACACCGTGCGCGACGCCCGCTACGAACGGGACGACGAGAGCCTCGGCTGGGACGCCCACTGCTCCGACCTCACCGTCACCCCGCTGCCGGGCCACCACCTCTCCCTGCTCGACCCCCCGGTCGTGGACACGCTCGCCCAATTCCTGACCCGCGACCTGCACGGCGCCTGACCCGTACGCCCGCACGCCCGCCCGCACTCCTGCCGAGAAGAGGACCACCCGCCATGCCGCAGAAGCACCGCAGACCCCGCAAGAAACTCGCCGCCATCGCCGCGGTCACCGCCCTCCTCGCCACCGGCGGCGCCCTGGGCACCTCCACCGCCCTGGGAGCACCTACCGTGTCGCCTGCGGCGGCCCGAGCAGCCGAGGGCCCGCGCGTCGTCGGCGAGAAGTGGCTCGACTCCCGCACCGTCGACCTCACCATCGACTCACCCGCCGTGGGCAAACAACTCCCCGTACGTGTCATCCTGCCGACCCGCTTCAAGGAACAGCCGGGCCGCACATGGCCCGTGCTCTACCTCCTCCAGGGGGCCCACGACGACTACACCTCATGGACCCGCGAGACGGACGTCGAGGAGTTCCTGGCCGACAAGGACGTCATCACGGTCCTTCCGGCGTCGGGACCCACCGGGATCCCCACCGACTGGTGGAACTACGGGAGCCCCACCGCCCCCGACTACGAGACCTTCCAGGTCGAGGAGTTGACGGCTCTCCTGCGCGACACCTACCGAGCGAACGGCACCCGCGCCGTCGCAGGAGTCTCCACCGGCGGCTACGGCGCCCTGGCGTTCGCCGCCCGGCACCCCGGCACCTTCGGCGCGGCGGCCTCGTACAGCGGTGTCGTGGACACGACCGCCCTCGGCATGCCGACGGTCATGAACGCCATCGTCGCCCGGGAACTCCAGCTCCCCTCCACCCTCTGGGGCAGTCCCTTCCTGCACCGCGAGAACTGGAACCGCCACAACCCCGCCGCCCTGGCCAAGAGTCTGGCCGGAACCCGGCTCTACGTCTCCCAGGGCAGCGGCATCCCCAGCAGCGACTTCGGCAACCTCGAAGGGGCGATCCTGGAGGGCACGCTGTGGGGCCAGGCGCACGGATTCACCCGGCAGTTGGACCGTGCCGGAGTCCCGGCGACGGTCCACTTCTACCGCGGCGGCTCGCACGCCTGGTCCTCCTGGCAGCTGGAGTTCAAGGCTTCCTGGCCGACCCTCGCGGCGGGTCTTGGGCTTCCCGCGGAGGGGTCCTGACGTCGGCGGCGGAGAGGCGGGCCAGCCTCTGCTCGTCCGGCCACCGCACGGCACTCGCCCATGAGGCCAGCTCGAAGAGGCGTATAAGCCGGGCGCTGGAGTCGAGCTGGCCGCGCAGCACTCCGTGCCGGGCGGACGTCGGGTCGGCGTGGTGGAGGTTGTGCCAGGACTCGCCGCCGGAGAGCGGGGCCAGCCACCACACATTTCCCGAGCGGTCGCGGACCCGGAAGGGCCGGGCTCCGCTGATGTGGCAGATCGAGTTGATCGACCAGGTGACGTGATGGAGCAGACCGATACGGACGAGCCCGGCCCAGAAGAAGGCGGACCAGGCGGCGCCGGAGTCCCAACTCCCTTCGCCCCAGAGCCCGCCCGCCACGGCGGGCGCACCGAACGAGAACAGCACGATCAGCGGCTGCCACCGCGCCACCGCGGCCAGATCGCGGTCGGCGAGGAGGTCGGGGACGTACTTCCGCTGGTTGGTCCTGTCGTTGTTGAAGGTCCAGCCGACGTGCGCCCACGCCATGCCCTTGAGCAGCGCGCGCACAGAGGTGCCGAACCGCCAGGGGGAGTGCGGGTCGCCGACCTGGTCCGCGAACTGGTGATGGCGGCGGTGATCGGCGCACCAGGTGATCGCGTCGCCCTCGACGGCCATCGTCCCGGCCACCGCGAGGGCGACTTTGAGGGGACGGGCCGCCTTGAACGCCTTGTGCGTGAACAGGCGGTGGTAGCCGATGGTGATGCCGTGCACGGCGATGGCGTACATCACCGCGCCGATCACCAGATCGTGCCAGGTGACACCCCATCCCCACAGCACGACGACGGACGCGATCACCGCGACAAAGGGAATCCCGACGAACACCCCCACCACGACCCGGTCAGCTGTACCCATGCGTTCGCCCCATGCGGCGTTCGCGCTCTCTTCTGCCATGAGTTTTCTCGCCTTTCAGTACGTCAGTACGGGTGAGCCGGACATTAGCGTCGGAAATAGGGAGGCTTCTACTCGGAAAGTTCGGAAAGTGATGACCTGACCCCGCACCATTGGACAGTTGTGCCGAAGGAGGAACGTCATGGATGTGCTCGCAGAGGCAGTCGTAGCGGGAGCCGGCGCGGACGAGCTGCGCCGACTTCCCTTACCCGCCGAATTCACCGCCGCGCATCTGCGGAGGGAGGATGTGGAGAGTTTCACGGGGGTGGCGGACAAAGACGTCCGAAAAACACTCCACGTGGGATCCGTGCCGATGCCGGAACTCGCCCCGGATGAAGTCCTGGTGGCGGTCATGGCGAGCGGGATAAATTACAACACCGTGTGGTCGGCGATGTTCGAGCCGATATCCACGTTCGCCTTTCTCCGGCACTTCGGCGCGAAAGGCGGTTGGGCCGCGCGACACGATCAGCCGTATCACGTGGTCGGTTCGGACGCGGCAGGCGTCGTCGTCCGTACGGGGGCCGGGGTGCGCCGCTGGGCCGTCGGTGACGAGGTCGTGGTCACTCCCGCCTACGTCGACGACGAGGAACCGGCGACCCACGCCGACGGCATGCTCGGCGACTCCCAGCTGGCCTGGGGCTTCGAGACCAACTTCGGCGGGCTCGCCCACTACTGCGTGGCCCGCGCCAACCAGCTCCTGCCCAAGTCAGGGCAGTTGACCTGGGAGGAAGCAGCAGGCAATCCGCTGTGCGCGGGCACCGCCTACCGCATGCTGGTCAGCGACCGCGGCGCGCGGATGACGCAGGGCGACATCGTGCTGATCTGGGGCGCGGCGGGCGGCCTCGGCGCGTACGCCGCGCAGCTCGTGCGCAACGGCGGCGGCATCGCGGTGGGTGTGGTCGGCAGCGAGGAGAAGGCGGAGCGTGCGCACGCCTTCGGCTGTCACGCGGTGATCAACCGTGCCGAGATCGGCCTGACAGGCACCGCGCCTGCCGATCCGACGGCGGTCGGCAAGAAGCTCGGCAAACGGATCCGCGCCGCGGTGGGGGAGGACCCGCACATCGTGTTCGAGCACGTCGGCCGGGCGACCTTCGGGGTGTCCGTCTTCGTGGTCCGGCGGGGCGGCACCGTCGTCACCTGCGGATCGAGCACCGGCTATCTCCACGAGTTCGACAACCGCTACCTCTGGATGCGCCTCAAGCGCGTCATCGGCAGCCACGGAGCCAACCTCCAGGAACAGGCCGCGGTGGCCCGACTCCTCGATCTCGGACACATCCGGCCCGCGCTCTCGGTGACGTACGACCTCCAGGACACAGCCGAAGCAGCCCGTCTCGTCCAGGCCAACCGCCACACCGGGAAGGTCGGCGTGCTGGCGCTCGCGCCCCGGACCGGACTCGGCAAGCGGGACGTCAGCTGAGGCCCCGGACCGCATCCCGGGCACGGGCTCGTGAGCTCATGCCCGGGTTCAGGTGATCGGGTAGGCCTGTCGGCTCAGCGCACCGTCACATAGATGACGGGCGAGATGGCGCCGCCGCCGACGATGCGCAGGGAGTTGCGTCCCTTCCAGCCGAGCTTGACCCGCATGTTGTACGCCCCGGAGCGCGCGGTGTACACCGACGCGGGCAGCGACACCCACCGCTTGCCCTGCTTCTGCTGCAGCGTGACGCGCGTGCCTGCCCGCATGTGGTGGCTGACTCCGTAGATGTGGAAGTCGTGCCAAGCGCGCACGCTGCCCACGGTGGACTTCGCCGTCAGCGTGGGGCGCGGGGCCGTGGTCGCGGCGGCCCCGGGAGCCTGCGAGCCATGCGGGCTCACGGCGCCGGCACCGGCCGCCGCGGGGCCCGCCAGAACGGCGAAGGCCGCGATCCCCGCCACCGTCACGTACTTCACCGATGTGTACTTCACCGGCGCGAACTTCAGCTTCAACCGATTCACGGTCAACTTCTCTTCTCCATCTCTCTGTTGATTTCTCGTTTGGTCGACTTACCGAGAAAGCTCTGCCAGCCGCCTTCGGGGCGCTGCCCCACTTCGAGCCCGCGCAGCCTGGCGAGGACGGCCGGATCCTGGACGTCGAGCCAGTCGACGAACTGCCGGAAGGAGACGAGGCGCACGTCCTTCTTTCCGGCCATTCCCCTGAGGGCTTCCTCGACGGCGTCCATGTAGATGCCGCCGTTCCACTCCTCGAAGTGGTTGCCGATGAAGTAGGGGGCACGGTTCGTCTCGTACGCGCGCCGGAAACCGGCGAGATACGAGTGGGTCGCCTGGGTGCGCCAGCCGGGATAGTTGTACGAGGGTGCCCGTGTCGAATTCTTCGACTGGTTGGCCAGGACGTTGTAGTCCATGGAAAGGACCTCGAAACGGTGCCCGGGGAACGGGATCTGCTGGAGTGGCAGGTCCCATACTCCGAGGCGTTTCTCTGGCCACCGCTGCGATCCACCGGGCGACGACGAGTCATAACGCCAGCCGCGTTCGCGGGCGACGGGAAGCAGGTTGTTCTGGCCGAGGAGGCAGGGGGTGCGGCCGCCGATGAGTTCCTTGTCGTAGTCGAAAGGCAGTGACGGGAGATCGGTCCAGCCGGTATTCGTGCGCCATTCCTTCACGAAGGCGGTGGCCTGGTCGATTTCGCTGTGCCATTGCGAGGGCGTCCAGTGGGCGACGCTGCCCGTACCCGTGCAGAAGTGCCCGTTGAAGTGCGTGCCGATCTCATGGCCTTCGAGCCAGGCCTGCCGGACGTACTTCAGCGTCTCCTTGATGTGCCCGTCGGTGA